>JAJYHV010000024.1 GCA_021790515.1 Pseudomonadota bacterium | reverse complement strand
GATGCCGTCAGGTCCGCGAGGGGCTACCTCAATTATTAGTGCTTGCCCCTGCTCCCCGTGGAGGAGGGAGGCGTCCATCCCATCTTCCCTAACCTTCCATTCTGACATATCAATACCTGACCGGTGGGGGCGTCCGTTCCATTGATTCAGGTGCCCAGCAAGTACATCAAAACAGAGACAACTACAAAACCATGGTTGATTTGGATATGTTGCTCCGATCAAGCTGAGCCGGGTTGGTTTAATCTTGCTGACACGGTAGTGTTTCGATAATGCTTCCCAAGACCCATTTCGAGCGCTACTATCCGGATGAACAGCATACTGCATCTTGAGAAAGTGGTTTATAAATGAGCCGGTTTGACGGCAGTATCGCTGATACCGGATCAAATTGACGCAGTTTCGCAGATGTTCGCAACCCTCACCTGAAAAGGTACGTATGCATGGGAGCCAAACATTCTCAAGTTGACGCAGCATCGCCCGGATTGAGTCTGAATCTTGCCCGTACCATGCGGACAGATGAGGCAGTGCGTATTATCATGCGCCACTTGCACGATATGCTGCGCATCAATGAAAGCGGCGTGCTGGCAGGCGTTGATGCGGAATTTCTGCATGACTTCGGCATTACGGTGCGCCGCAACCGTTCGTTGCTCAGACAGATGGACGGTGTGATCCCGCAACGCATCTTGCGGCGCCTGGACAGCGGCTTTGCATGGCTGAGCCAGATCACGCGGGCGGCGCGCGATCTGGATGTGTATCTGATTGCACTCGATGCCGAAGTGCATCAGTTGGCGCCTGGCACTGATCAGGATTTATCTGCCTTGCGCGAGTTCTACCGGCAACGTCATCAATTGGCGCACAAGCAATTAGTGGCGCACCTGACTTCTGCGCGGTATACGCAATTGATCGCTGCCTGGAGCGCTTATCTGGCTTCGCCGCTGCCTGTACGCAGCAAATTGCCCTTTGCCCGGCTCTGGTTGGCGAATTTTGCCGATCAGGCAGTGTGGCGCGCGCTGCGGCGCGCGCTCAGGCAAGGCCGCACCATTCGGCCGGACAGTCCGCCGACGGCCTTGCACGATTTGCGCAAATCATGCAAGACCTTGCGTTATTTGATGGAGTTCTTTCAGAGCTTGTATCCTGCTGCGCGGATTGCCAGGGTGATCAGAATATTGAAGTCGTTACAGGACTGGCTGGGCGTATATCAGGACACGCAGATGCAGCAGATATTTTTGGAAACTTTTCTGCAACAGTCAAAGGACAGTATGGACGGACGGGCTGAGCTGGATAGTTTCAAGCATCGGCTGGACAAGCGGCAGGCCGCGCTTCGTAAACGATTGACCCGGAAATTCGAGGCATTTTCGGAGCGCAAAAACCAGTCGGAGTTCAGGCGGCTGTTCAAGCCGCGCCGCTGAAGGGCGCGCCAGAGAAGCGCTGATTAATTCTCACACGGTCGCGACGGCGGTCTGGCGGAATAATAATTCAATACCTTCATAAGGAGACATTCATGTTTCGTGATCGTGATGAGGCGGCGGAAAAACTGGCCGACCGCCTGATGGGCTACCGGAAGCAGCATCCATTGGTGTTAGCCATCCCGCGTGGCTCGGTGTCCATGGCGAAGCGCATTGCAACCCGCCTGGACGGTGATTTCGATGTGGTGCTGGTGCGCAAACTGCGCGCGCCGTTCAATCCGGAATTTGCCATCGGTTCGATCGACGAAAGCGGGTGGAGCCATATTGAAGAGTACGCGGCTTCTGTCGGCGGCACACCGGACTACCTGGCTGAAGAAATACAAACGCAACTGACGACGTTACGCAAACGCCGTGCCCAGTATACCCCGGTCAGGCCACCAATCGATCCTGCCGGGCGATTGGTGATCGTGGTCGATGACGGTCTGGCGACCGGTTCGACCATGATTGCCGCACTGCATGGCTTGCGCGCCCGGCATCCGGCGAAACTGATTTGCGCGGTGCCGGTATCGCCCGCAGACACCTTGGTCAAGGTGCGCCAATATGCCGATGAGGTGGTGTGCCTGGAGGTGCCGGAGTATTTCCAGGCAGTGGGGCAGTTTTATCTGGATTTTCCGCAAGTGGAAGACGAGGAAGTGATTGCACTGATGGCACACACGGATCCGGCCGCAGCCCGCAAACATCAGGCCTGTATCCGATGAATCGCGATCGGAATACGTTGCCGGCCGAAATTTCCGGGTTGGACGTCGAATCTGCCGGCTATCGGACTGTTGCAGTCCGGGCATCGGCCGTCCACCGTCAAGCGGTATTCATGGATCTGATACCAGTCGCGTACGATAAGCGAGGCGTGGCAGTTCGGGCAAAAGGTGGTATCGCCTTCGGCATGATGCATGTTGCCGGTGTAGACATAGTGCAGACCTGCGCGCAAGGCAATTTCACGCGCTCGTATTAGCGTAGATGCGGGCGTTTGCGGAATATCCGCCATCTTATAATCAGGATGGAAGGCCGAAAAGTGCAACGGCACGTCCGGCCCCAAGTGCCGCATGATCCATTCACACATGGCGCTGATTTCAGCATCGCTGTCGTTCTTGCCAGGAATAAGCAGAGTAGTCATTTCAAACCAGACATCGGTTTCGTGGCGAAGATAAACCAACGTATCCAGCACCGGTTGCAGTTGCGAGCCGGTGAGTTTGAAATAGAAATCTTCGGTAAACGCTTTGAGATCGACATTGGCAGCATCCATCTTGCCATAAAAATCACGACGCGCCTGATCGTGCATATAGCCTGCCGTTACCGCCACGGTCTTGATACCTCGTGCATGACAGGCATCCGCCGTATCCATGGCGTACTCAGCAAAAATCACCGGGTCGTTATAAGTAAAGGCGACGCTCTTGCAACCGTTTTGCTCTGCGGCAATGGCAATGGTTTCAGGAGACGCCTGATCCATCAATTTGTCCATATCCCTGGATTTACTGATATCCCAGTTCTGACAGAATTTACAGGCCAGATTGCAGCCTGCCGTACCGAACGACAATACGCTACTGCCCGGATAAAACTGGTTAAGCGGTTTTTTCTCAATCGGGTCAATACAAAAACCGGACGAACGCCCATAGGTTGTAAGTACGATCTGGTCACCTTCGCGCATACGCACGAAACAGGCGCCACGCTGACCTTCATTGAGTTTGCAGTCACGCGGACACAAATCGCACTGAATACGGCCGTCATTCAGTCGATGCCAGTATTTTCCGGGATGGCAAGATTCAGTCATGATTGAGCTCCAGATCGCGCTCTTTCCATTTGCTGACCGTATAACGAGATAGTTTGACCCCTTTATCCCAAAAATCGGGATAAAGACCGGCCTTGTGTTTCAGATGAGCCATGAATTCGGCTGGATCAGGCAATTGTTCCCAGACTTGCGGCAGAAAGGTACTGCGAAAGCGACCATGCTGGAACACAATACCATCGACAAACGGGCGCAACTGTGCGAGAGCATCTTGTTCATTGACGAAAACCATGTCCTGCATGGCCGATAACAACGAAACCTCAATTTCGACCTGTTTTAGCTCCGTTTTTACCAAGGGCGGAAAACGTGGGTCATGAAAAGCAGCAGCCAGCGCATTGGCTTTGACATCGGCCAGCAGGGAACGGTAAGCTTCAAGCGTACCAATACAGCCTCGCAAGCGCTCATTCCGGGTAAGCGTGACAAAACACGCGCCGTGCTCCCGCAGCCAATCGTCATCCTCAATGACCGGACAATCTTCTCCTAACCCGGCCAAAATGGACGAACGCGCTATCGACAGCAAAATTTTCCCGTGGTTAGGGAAGCGCTGATTAACTCCCACACGGTCGCGACGGTGGCTTGGCGGGTTGAAATGCAAGGCGCGACGTGCAGTCAAGGGTTATTCTCCTTGACAAGCGGCGCAACACGGCAGTTCGCCCGCCAAGCCCCGTCCCCATGGGTTGCAACCAAATCGCGCGCTCGCTTCGCCGACCTCCTTGGCATCGTAGTCCCGGCTACGACCTTCGTCGTTCGACTCGCGATCATCGCGATTTGGTCTGCTTTGCTCCTCGTGGAGGAGTTAATCAGCGCTTCCTTAGTGTGCATGGACCGATTCCTCCATGAAGGCAAAGGAAGCATAACCCACCACGCGATCCTTGTCGCCAGCGGTATCGCCCGAATTACATACTTCCAGCAAAACGGGATGCAAATGATGCCGTTTTGCTGCCATCAACAGTCCGTTGACAGGCGTTCCGCCACACGCTTGTTCGTGCGTCAACGAACCTCGCAACGCCAGTATGTTTTGCACGGTTTGCCGGTCTGCGGCTTGCGCCTGCGCATAAGGTAGAAAATGTGACAGATCGGAACTGATGACAATCAGGGTTTCCGGGCCGCCCCATAACACATCCAGCACGTCGGCAATCTCAACCGGACTTGCATCGCCGACAGCCAATGGAATCAAGCTGAAGTTACCCAGTACGGTTTGCAGGAACGGCAGTTGTACTTCGAGTGAATGCTCCCGTGCATGAGCCGCATCACTGGTGACAATTTGCGGCAACCTGCGGAGCAACGCAATCGCGGCCTGATCAAGAGGAACCGTACCCAACGGTGTCGCAAACGCATCGACGCAGGGCAGCGCCAGACCGCGTACCGGCACCCGATGAACCGGGCCAAGCAGGACAACTCGCGTCATCTGATCACGTCCGGCAACAAGGCCGGCATAAGCGGCAGCGGCCGTTGAACCCGAATAGATATAACCGGCATGCGGAACGATGATTGCCTTGGGTAGTCTGCTTTCCGGTACGGGCTTGGCGGCAGCAGCCAACATGACGGACACCTCATGCGCAAGCGTGTCCGATGAACCAGGATAGAAGACACCTGCGACAGCCGGTGGACGGATTGCGTGCATGATCATTGTCCTCTTTCATTGCTGGTTGAAACCTCGGCCTTCAGGTCGACAGGCGCGCCGAACCCGGCCCCGAAGGGCGCGGTTTTGAAGTCTCTCTGAATCTAGATTAGGGTGTTGCAGGTAAATTCAAGTCACGGAAAACCGAAATTTACAGACAGGAAATGAGGATTTCGGGTTGGCTTTTACGAAAAACCGGCAAGCACAACCGTTTTTCAACAGTCTACACCACCCCGCTCCATTTTGCCGTTTCTGTCGAAAATACTCATAAACACAATGGTCGAACAATGGTTGACTCGTACATAACAAAAATAGAATGCTGACAAACCAAAACCGACAGTGCTACCATGTAAGCACCCGATCAGGCACAATAACCAATATGAAACAGCCTTTCAACCGTATCAGGATTATCTTGTTCAGCCTGTCTGTTTTTGTGCTGGCATCATGGCTGGCTGGCGTCACGCTAGCCCCACGGTTTGGAAAGCAGGCGTTGGTTCATGTGCTGGAAAACAAACTGCACCGCCCGGTAACGCTGCAAGCCCTGCACATCAACATATTGCGACTGTCGGCGCGCATCGATGGACTGCGGGTACAAGAAGCGCACAACAAAACCACGCTGCTCAGTATCAATCAGATTTATCTGCGCATCGGCATTGCATCGCTCTGGCATGGCACGCCTGTCATCAGCGCCCTTGACATCACTGCGCCCGATCTGCACGTTATCCGCGATGGCGACGGACATTTCAACCTGAGCGACATCGTCACCGATCTCATGCGTCCGACACCACACCCGGCACATTTCATTCTGGAAAACGTACATCTGACACAGGGTGACATAACCCTTGACGACAACATCATCCACAGCCAGCAACGCATCAAAGGGTTGACAGTCGATCTCCCTTGGCTGTCAAAGCGTGAGCGTGACAAATCGTTGCCGATCCAGGCCGCCGCCTCCTTCCTGCTCAATGGCGCTGCCATTCAACTGTCAGCCAACGTTCATCCTTTTACCGCCACCCCTGACGGTAACGCGCATATCGCGGTGCACCAACTGGTTCTGCAACCACTATTGGCCTACCTGCCTGCTTCACTCCCCTTTCACCTCAACGCCGGGCAATTGACCAGCCAGCTTGATTTGCAATTCAATCTGCCGGCAAAGAAACCTCCGCTCATCATTCTGGCGGGCAAACTGGACGTGCGACAGCTTGCTGTATTGCCAAAACAATCCTCGACCCCTGTTTTTGAACTGGCAAACATACAGACAGACATCCTGCAAGCAAACATTCTGCAACAACACTGGCAAATTCGTTCGCTTCTGCTTGATGCGCCGCACGTTGTCCTGCAACGCAATGCCCAAGGACGGTGGGAAATACAAGATTTGATCCCCGCCAGACAAAACGGACAACCATCAACACAGCCGGCTCAAATTGCCATCGGCCAGATAAACATAACCCACGGCAGGCTGGATGCGGAAAGCAGCGGATTACCCGCTTCATCCGCCATCCATCTCGACAACATCACACTCAATCTCCAGCATTTTTCCACCGCGCCCGGCAACCGGAACACTATCTCCGTCAGCCTATCGACGGACAATGGTGCACTCATCGCCAGTCGCGGGCAATTTCGTTTGTCTCCTCTTTTGGCAGACGGCAATTTCAGCGTGCAGAATTTTACGCCCACCCCCTACACACCTTGGCTCGCCCAGCCTTTGCTCTCTGCGCCGCTGCCCGTCAGGCTTGAATCTGGCACATTACGCATCAGCGGACATTATCGATACGAACATGCTTTGCAGCTGGATCAAATCATCAGCAACATCCATGACTGGAAAATGTCATTGCCCAACCACCCACAAGCGCAATTCTCTCTCGCTGACCTGACCCTTGATGGTGGGATGCTGAACCTATCCACACATCAGGCTGGCATGAGCCATCTCGATCTGCGCAAAATCGATCTGCAATTACCGCACCACAGGCAACCGGCGCTGAACATTGCACAATTTGTCGGCACCCATGCCGCCATCGATTTTTCTCAACACCAGTTCAGCATTACCGACATTCACTCGCAGAATGGTACATTGCGCCTGCAACAAAACCACAACGGTCAACTGGCGTTGCTCGCCTTGCTGTCAACGGGAAAAACACCCATGGCAGCGGACGGAAGGCAAAAAACCAGGAGCCAAAAACATGGAACGCACGGCGACGGACGACCAATAAAAACCTCGTCCGGCACTGTGCCATGGTCATGGCATGTCGACAATCTCGCCTTTCAGCATTACACCGCCATCCTGCACGACCATATCAGCAATGGTGGCAAACACCTGTTAACCATCCACGACATCCAACTTGCGGTCCAACACCTGTCATCAGACAAACAACAATCTGCGACTATCGGGCTGCAAGCAAGCTTATATCCCGGCGGGAAACTCGATATTCATGGCACGCTACAACCAGAACCATTCCATCTGACCAGCCAAATCAGCATCAACCGCTTGCCACTGGTTCCATTGCAGGATTTTTTTGCTCCCTATCTCCGTTTCACCATCACGAATGGCGATGCCTCCACGCAAGGATCTCTCGTCATCACCGATCTATCCCCCTTCCGGATGAATTTTTCAGGTGCCGCCCATATCGACCATTTCGGTGCCATGACCCAGAATACGGCGCAAAACTTCCTCGACTGGCAATCGCTTGCCTTGCGACAGATTCATGCTGTCAGCGACAAAAACAACCTCATATCCGTGGGCAGCATCGCACTCGACAAAAGCTTCATGCGTTTTATTATCAATCCGGACGGCAGTTTCAACCTGCAGAACTTGTTCAATCTGCCCAAGAGCAAAACGCAGGGTAAAAAAACCCATGTGCAAATCGGACGCATTCTGCTACAGAACAGCCACGTCAAATTTTACGATAACCATATTCAACCCAACTATTCAGCCAACATTACGCGACTATCGGGTACTGTCAGCAAACTGGATTCAAACCAGCATCACCGCACCACACTGCAACTAACCGGGCAAGTCAACGATCAGGGACAAGCCAACATCGATGGACAAATCGACCCGTTCCACAACAATCCCTATCTGGATATACTGGCAAGACTGAAAGACTTTGATCTCACACCACTGTCACCCTACGCAGGCATATACGCTGGCTATGGCATCCGCAAAGGCATGTTGTCATTCGACGCTCACTATCACGTCGAGAATCATCAACTCACTGCCGACAACCGGCTCTATCTGAACCAACTCAGTTTCGGTCACAAAATCAACAGCCCGAAAGCCACACAATTACCGATACGGCTGGCCATCGCTCTGCTCAAAGACCGCCACGGCAACATCAATGTCGATCTGCCGGTTTCCGGCTCGCTCAACGACCCGCAATTCAGTATGGGCAACATAATTTTCAAAGCGATTACCAACCTGATCATCAAGACCGTCAGCGCCCCCTTCAACCTGCTCGCCAACCTGTTTAACGACACCGACGCACAAAAACTGCGCCATATCGACTTTGCTTCAGGTAGTGCAGCGCTATCACCAGAATCTCTCTCCCGCCTGCAGAAAATTGCCCATGCCCTTACCGAACGTCCGGAATTGACCCTCGACATTCGTGGCATGGCAGATTCAGCACGTGATGTTGATGGGCTAAAACAACTAGCCCTGCAACGGATGGTGCGAGATGAAAAACGCCGCCAGATCATCGCCAGCGGTCAATCTGCACAACGGATCACAGTATCGGCAAGCGAATACCCGAAATATCTCACCGCTGCGTACCGGCGCGACCCGATTCCAGGCAAACCACGCAACTTTCTGCATCTGTACAAAACGCTACCCGTTGCCGACATGGAAAGCCGTATGCGTGCCTATATCAACATTAACAGCAATGCTTTGAATAATCTCGCTAATCAACGTGCGCTGGCGGTAGAAAACAATCTTCAGCAAATGCAGCACATTCGGGCCAGCCGCCTGTATTTGCTCGCGCCCGTGGTCACCACCTCGGCCACTACCCCACAAAACCAGGTCGAATTCACGCTTGACGCCAATTAATCAAATCAACTCTCGGCTTACAGCCAGCTCAACTCACGCAGCTCAACTCACGCAGCTCAACTCACGGCAATCAACCGGCACATCAGCTCATGGCATTATCGAAATGCGCCGTATCGGGAGCCGGAGTCGGTGTCGGCTTGGTCATTTTTTCACCATGCTCAGGCGCTTGATAGCCACCACCTAACGCCTTGACCAAATTCACGTCGGCCTGCAAGCGTCGCACCCGAATATTGATACCCAGCAACTGAGCGCGCAAAGCGGCGGTCTGTGCGGTCACAACTTCGAGATAATTCACCATCCCTTCACGGTACCGGTTCATCGCAATACTCAATGTTTTATTCGTATCTTTGACCGCCTCATTGACATGTTTTGACTCTTTTGCCAGATGATTCAACAAGGCCAGATTATCCTCAACCTGCTGAAACGCACCCAATACAGTTGCCCGATATTGCGCAGCAGCAATATCCATCTGGTCTTTTGCCTGACGATTGATGGCGCGACGCCTGCCCGCATCAAACACATTCAGCAACGCAGAAGGACCGATACTCCAGATACCCATCGGAGCCATTGCCAATTGCTGTGAATTGACTGCATACGCCCCGGTAAAGCCGCCCAGCATGATGGTCGGATAATAGGCCGCCCGTGCTACCCCGATACCCGCATTCGCTGCTGCCATTTGCCGTTCAGCAGAAGCAATGTCCGGACGCCGTTGCAACAACTGGCTCGGCACGCCCAACGGTTGCACCGGCAAGGCAAGCGACAGTTCTCCCGGTGCCAAACTGAAACCAGATGCCGGTTTGCCCACCAAAGTGGCAATGGCGTGTTCATACAAAGCGCGACTGGCGGCCAAATCAGACAGTTCGGCTTGGGCAGAATCCAACTGGGCACGCGCCCGCGACACATCCATCGCCGAATCGATGCCACCCCGATACCGATCTTCCGTCAACGTAAGCGCTTTTTGATATGCTACCACCACATCATTGAGCAATTGTACTTGCGCATCCAATCCACGCAACGAAATATAATTGTCGGCCAGGCTGGCACGCAGGCTTAACCGCACTGATTCCAGATCTGCGGCAGCGGCTTCACTTTGCGCCTTGCCTTCCGCTACCATGTTACGCACACGCCCCCATAAATCCAGCTCGTAGCTCAGTTCCAGACCACCAAACTGCTCAGTATAGTTGCTCGGTTTCTGGTGCCCGAATGATTGCTGGCTTTCCGACTGGAAAACATGGGGTTTATTATAAAAATTAGTACTTTGCGTATCGTATCCGCCAAGGTTCAATGTCGGCAACAGATACGACTGCGCCTGTTGTTCCAGTGCCTGTGATTCATCGTAATGCGAAAGTGCCTCGGCCAAAGTCGGGTTGGCCTGATCAAGGCCTGCCACCAACTGATCCAGCGTACTATCGTGGTACTCGCGCCACCAATCACCACGCGACGCTGCGTCAGCCGGTTTCGCCGGTTGCCAGTCACCTATCTCTTTATATTGTGCGGGTACCGCCGTTTGTGGTGGATGATACGTCGGCGCCAATGAACATCCCGCCAGCGCAGTCGTCACCGCCACCGCCAGTGTCGTCAAACGTAGCATTCTCATAAGCTTTTTCCATCCACAACTTCCACACGGTCACCATTGGCAATCGAATCCGAAGGTGGGTCAATGATTCTATCATTCGCATTAATACCAGAGGTGACTTCCACCGCCTTGCCCAGATCGCGTCCAATCGTAATTGGCTTTAGCACCACCCGATTGTCCGGACCAACCGTCGCCACTTTCAAACCGCCCTTGCGAAACAACAAGGTTGTTGGCGGCAAAATAAACGTGCTTGTGAGTGTCGGCAAAGTAAATTTCACGTCGCCATAAGCGCCAGGCACAAACTCACCGCCCTGATTATCCATATACAGTTCGACTGTCAACGTACGGGAATCAATATGAATCGCCTGCGATGTCGTCACCACACGCGCCGGATAAGTCTTGCCCGGACGATCCGGGAATGTTACCTGCGCTATGGATCCCACTTTGATCAAACTGGCGAAATCCTGCGGAACATCCACCCACACCCGCAAAATATGCGTATCCGCGACGTGAAACAACGGCGTCTTGCTATCACTGCTACCAAGAGAGATCAGCATCCCGATATCAGTCTGGCGATCAGTGACCACTCCATCAAATGGGGCAACGATATGATTAAACGCCTGATCGGCCCGCAACGAATCCAGATTGGCTTTTGCCGCGTCCACTAACGCTTGTTGCGCCTTGGCATCCTGCACTTTTTCATCTACTTCCTGACGCGAAACCGAATCTGTCTGCAACAGATTTTTCCAGCGTTCCGCCGTAATGTTCGCCAAGTCCAACCTGGCCTTTGCCGTTGCCAAATCAGATTGCGCACGCTGGATCTGTTGGTCCAGTTCAGGCGTTTCGACAATCGCCAGCAATTGACCTTTTTTGACATGCGCGCCAATATCGGTATACCAGATTTTCAGATAACCATTGACGCGAGAATACACAAACGCTTCATAATATGGCGTTAAATTACCCGGCAAAATCAAATGTTGGGTCGGAGGCATCGGTTTCGGCGCAACCAGCTTGACGGGCATGATACCGTGTAATTCGGCCGCCTGCGCCAATTCAGTTTCATGATGCATGCGACTGATAATGCCCGTCGCGGCGACCACCCCGGCTGTCAACAAAATCAACAACAACCCGAGGCGCGCACGCCCGGATACCGCGACGTGTGGATATTCATTTGCCATGTTTTTATTCTCCGGAATGAGTGGAATTGGATTCTAATACGGATGCTGATTTGGCGTTGCGGTGCACCAGACTAAACACGACCGGCACGAAAAGCAATGTTGCCACGGTAGCAAATGCCAAGCCGCCGATCACCGCACGACCGAGTGGTGCATTCTGCTCACCGCCATCGCCAAGTCCCAATGCCATGGGCGCCATACCGATAATCATCGCCAGCGCGGTCATCAGCACGGGACGAAAACGAATATAACCAGCCTCGACCGCTGCTGCCAGACCACTGTCACCCTCTCTTAAACGCTCACGGGCAAAACTCACCACCAGAATACTGTTGGCAGTCGCCACACCCATACACATAATCGCACCAATCAATGCGGGCACTGACAATGGCGTGTGTGTCACAAACAACATCCACACGATACCAGCCAGCGCGGCAGGCAACGCCGTGATAATCACAAACGGGTCAAGCCATGACTGGAAATTCACCACAACCAACATATAAATGAACAGGATAGAAAATACCAGCCCGAATATCAAACCTTCATAAGAAGTATTCATCGCCTCCACCTGACCGCGCAGCACCACAAACGACCCCTTTGGCACGTCTTTGCTGGTTTCGTCCAGAATAGTCTGCACATCATTGGCAATCGATCCCAGATCACGCTGCTCAGGCGTGCCATAAATATCGATGGTCGGTTGCACATTATAGTGCGACACCACGGCAGGACTATGTACACGCTTGACCTGCGCCACTGTGCCCAGAATCTGTGGAATACCGGCGGTTCCATGCGGTAAGGGAGTGTCCATCAATTCATCCATCGTGTCGATACGATACTGCGGCGTCTGTACGACCAACGGATAGGACACATGATTTTTCGGGTTTACCCAGAAGTTGGGCGCAGTCTGCAAGCTGCCTGACAACGTCGTCAACATCGTCTGCACCACATCATCCTGCGTCATCCCCATCGCCTTGGCCCGTGCCCGATCCACTGTCGTGTGCAGTTCCGGTTCATCGAACGCCTGCTGGATGCGCAAATCCACCAAGCCGGAAACCTTGTACAACTTCCTCATCAATTCCGCCGCATATTGCCGGTTTTCTTCACTATGGAAGCCAACGATCTGAACATCCAGCGGTGCAGGCATACCGAAATTCAAAATCTGGCTCACAATATCTGCTGGCAGGAACGAGAATGTCACGCCGGGGAAATCATGCGGCAACTTGTGACGCAACATTTCCACATATCCTTCCGTCGGATGATGATTCTCTTTCAGGGAAATCAGAATATCTGCGTCTGCATTACCGATTGGGGCAGAATTACTATAAGTCAGATTGATACCACTGACCGGCAAACCAACGTTATCGACAATGGTGTCAACCTCGCTTGCCGGAATACGACGACGCACATCCTGATCGATTTCATCCACCAAACGGGTCGTTTCTTCAATACGTGTACCGGTCTGTGCGCGAATATGCATTTTAATCTGCCCGGCATCGACCTGCGGGAAAAAGTTGCGTCCCAACCATGGCACCAGCAAAAAGGAAACCAGAACAAAGCTCAGAAATCCAATGATGAACCACGGACGATTAGTTAGCGCCATCAATAAAATGCCACGGTATCCGTCCCGGAAACGGCTAAACATGCTCTCGAAACCACGCTGAAACAGCACCAGCGGATTGCGTGTCGGCGGCAGATGATCCGTTGCTGCATGCTCATGACCTGCCGACCCCTCGTTTTCACCATAATGCACATGCGGTTTGAGCAAATAATTGGCTACTGTCGGCACCAGCGTACGCGAAAGCAGGAAAGAAGAAACCATGGAAAACACCACCGCTTCGGCCATCGGTACGAACAGATAGCCTGACACCCCCGGTAAAAAAAACATCGGGATAAACACAATACAAATTGACAACAGCGAGACAAACGCCGGCACCACAATCTGTTGTGCACCGTCCATGATCGCCGGTTCTACCGCTTTGCCATGTTCCAGGTGCCAGTTGATGTTTTCGATCGTCACCGTGGCATCGTCCACCAGAATGCCCACCGCCAGCGCCAATCCGCCCAAGGTCATCAGGTTGATGGTTTGTCCGGCCATATGCAATAACAGAATGGCAGAAAGAATCGCCAGCGGAATCGATAACATAATGATGACCGTGGAGCGCCAGCTACCCAAAAACAGCAAAATCATCAATCCGGTCAGCATGGCGGCGGTAATCCCTTCACGAATCACGCCGTTCACTGATTCCTCCACGAATTTTGAGGTGTCGCCCACCAGGCTGATATGCAATCCAGCCGGCGCACCAGCGATGATGCGCGGTAACAGCGCTTTCACCTGTTTGATGATTTCCAGCGTCGACGCATTTCCGTTTTTCTGAATCGTAGTCAGCACCGAATGGCGACCATCGATACGCACCAGGTTGGTCTGTGGCGCAAAACCATCGTGCACGTACGCCACATCACGGATGTAAATCGTTGCACCGCCCACCTGCTTGATCGGAATATTGTTCAGCCGCTCCAACACCGTCGGACTGATGTTGAGCGACACCAGATACTCAAATTCACCGATTTTCTCAGTACCCGTCGGATACAGCAGATTCTGTCTGCCCAATGCCCGCCCGACATCGATAGGCGTCAATCCTTTGGCGCGCAACTCCTTCGGGTTCAAATCAACCATAATCTGCCGCACCTTACCACCATAAGGTGACGGCACCGCAGCGCCCTCCACCTGCGACAACACCGGACGGATGAAGTTATTGGAAATATCAAACAGTTGATTATCCATCAACCGATGACTGTGCAACGCCAATTGCAGAATTGGCACGCTAGACGCGTTATAAACCAGAATTTGTGGCGGTGTAATGCCGGGCGGCAGGTATTTCAGCACCGAGAGCGCCATGGCTGACACCTGACTCATCGCACCGTTGATGTTCACCCCGGTGTGAAAGTAAATTTTTACCACTGACACACCAATCAGCGATTGCGATTCGATGTGTTGAATATCATTCACCGTCGCAGAAAGATTACGCTCGAAATACGTGGTAATCCGGTCCGCCATATCGGAAGGATCCATCCCGTTGTAGTTCCAGATGACACTGATCACCGGAATATCAATATCGGGGAAAATATCCGTCCGCATATTGACATATGTCAACGGCCCCAGAATAAAAATTAAAATAGCCATCACCACAAAGGTATATGGCCGTTTCAGGGCAATTCGGACTAACGCCAGCATATAAATACATCCTCAGTCAAAACGGTAAGCCTGACTTTGCCCTCCTGTCATAGACCTGTAACGGGTATGAGCAGCAGGCAACAAACGCAGGCAATCTTGTCATCCGCAAGATAATATCACAATCAACCCTTCGCGAATCTGACAAATGGGTTGATTTTAATCAAAATGAGCGAGCGGGCAAGTAACAAAATGGTTGCGGCGGTGGCTCGTCGAGAATATTTTGCCCGCTTTCAACGTGGCGGCTGCAAACAAATCCGCAAAGTACTTTTCGGCATCTGACGATATGTAACCGTCGCTGCACCCATCTCATTTTCCTGATGGCGACTCGTTATGACGTTTCCGCATCAAGCCGGAAGGAATCGAACCGGGTTTGTTGCCAGATTGCTCGTAGAATAAGCAAAGAAAATTGCCGCTGTAAATCAAGCCGCTGTAAATCAATATGGCAATCGGGCAAAACCGATCTGATAAATCGACGGGAAAATTGAGCGCTGACGCTAAAAACCGGCTGACAAAATCGACCACCGACAAAAAGCATGCGCAAAAAGAAAACGGCCCGGAATATTCTGCAAGCCGTTAATTTACTGGTCGGGGCGAGAGGATTTGAACCT
>JAJYHV010000039.1 GCA_021790515.1 Pseudomonadota bacterium | reverse complement strand
CTTCCTTAGTATGTGTTTTGTATTTCTTTGATTTGAGGGTAGGTGCGCCGGATAAGCGTTTCGACAACGTTTTTCAGGTCGAGCATGGCGTTTGGACAACCGGCGCACGCGCCTTTTAGCCGTACACGCACGCTGGTGTCGGTAAAGCTGATGAGTTCAATGTCACCGCCATCGCGTAACAGGATGGCGCGGATTTCTGTCATGATATCGGCGAGTCCTTCGGCGGTGACGGGGATGATGTCGCCAGTGGCGGCTTGTTGCCGGATACGGGCGATTTTTGCCTGCCGCTGGGCGATTCTGGCGGCGGCGAGCGGGTCGCTCGCTTCCAGCGCGTCGAGTTCGTCGTCTGTATACCAATGTTCGGTCAGCCCGAATTCGGCGTTGCGTTGGGCGAGTTGTTCCGGGCTGAAATGATGTAAAGTTTGCGATGTCATGCGTTATCCATCCATTTTCTGGCGTTCTGGAACAGGCGCAACCAGGGGCCGTTTTCATGTGGCAGGTGGTCTGGATACCAACTATGTTGTACGCGACGGAACAGTCGTTCCGGATGTGGCATCATGATGGTGAAACGGCCATTGTCATTGGTAAAAGCGGTCGCTCCTTGCGCTGATCCGTTGGGGTTCATGGGGTAAGTTTCGGTCGTGTTGCCTTGGTGATCGATATAGTGCATCACGCGGAGGGCTTGCGTGCTGTGGCCGGATTGCGTAAAGCTTGCCAAACCTTCGCCATGTGCTACCACGATGGGCATTTGGCTGCCTGCCATGCCTTGGGTGAAAATGGACGGGCTGTCATCGATTTCGACCATCACCAACCGGGCTTCGAATTGTTCTGACTGGTTGCGGGCAAAGCGTGGCCAGTGTTGCGCGCCGGGAATGATGTCGACAAGCTGGCTCATCATTTGGCAGCCGTTGCATACACCGAGTGCGATGCTGTCCGGGCGCTGAAAAAAAGCTTCAAACTGGTCGCGTGCGCGCGGATTGAACAGGATGGAATTTGCCCAACCGGATCCGGCGCCCAGCACGTCGCCGTACGAGAAGCCGCCACAGGCAACCAGCGCACGGAAATCATCCAGCTGAATCCGGCCGGACAGAATATCGCTCATGTGAACGTCAATGGCACGAAAGCCGGCACGGTCAAAAGCAGCGGCCATTTCCACATGGCCATTCACGCCCTGCTCGCGCAGGACGGCGATCGTTGGTCGTTGATTGCCAATGGCAAAGGTTTGGTCTGGATCAAAGCTCAATTGCACGAAACGGCCGGTGTCTTGCGTTTGCAGTTGCGCTTGTTCACTATCGGCGCAAGCAGGGTTGTCGCGTAGCCGCTGCATCCGGTAGCTGGTTTCTTGCCACAGGGTTTGTAGCTCGATGCGTGAAAAATCGAGTACTGGCCGGTCATTGCGCAGAATGGTGATACGGTCGTTGTTGTTCAGTGTGCCGATGACATGGAATTCGCTGCGCAGGTTGGCGGCAAAAAATGCCTGCATGATGTCGGCGGTATGCTCCCGTCTGACTTGCAACACCACGCCAGGCTCTTCATGAAACAACACCCGTAACAGTTGTTGGTTGCATTGTTCCGGGTCGTTCCAGTCAATGGGTGGCGCACTGTCTGTGACGTCATCTTCATCCTGTTCGACACCGATGCAATCCAGACATAGTTCGTCGGTGTCGATGGTGATACCACAACGGCCGGCAAAGGCCATTTCGCAAAGTGCGGCCCATAATCCGCCATCGGAACGGTCGTGATAGGCCAGCACCCAACCCTGGCTGTTGATGTGTTGCAAAGTATGAAAAACATCGCGTAGTTGGCGCGCCGAGAGCAGATCTGGGCATTTGTCACCAATCTGGCTGTATGCCTGGGCAAGTGCCGATCCCCCCAGCCGGGTCTGTCCACATCCCATATCAATCAAAATCAGGTCGGTATCACCGGCATCGGTACGCAGTTGTGGCGTGAGGGTGGCACGAACATCGGGCACCGGAGCGAAGGCGCTGATGATGAGTGATAACGGAGCGGTGACGGTTTTGTCGCTGCCGTGATCATTCCATGTGGTGCGCATGGACAATGAATCTTTGCCGACCGGGATGCTGATGCCCAGCGCCGGGCATAAATCCAGTGCCACGCTTTTTACGGTATCAAACAGGCCGGCGTCTTCACCTTCTGCGCCAGTGGCGGCCATCCAGTTGGCAGAGAGTTTGACATCCTCGATGCGGGCGATGCGCGCTGCCGCCAGATTGAGAATAGCCTCTGTGATTGCAATACGCCCTGAAGCAGGGGCATCGATGAGTGCCAGTGGTGTGCGTTCGCCGATGGCGAATGCTTCGCCCTGCCAACCGGTGTAATCCATGCTGGTCACAGCGACATCGGCAACCGGAGTTTGCCACGGACCAACCAGTTGATCCCGAACAGTCAATCCGCCCACGGTACGGTCGCCAATGTGGATCAGAAATGCTTTTGAGGCGACGCAGGGCAATTGCAAGATACGGAGTGCTGCTTCCGGCAGCTCGATATTGTCCAGTTGCAACCCTTGGTGCTTGACTGGTTTGTGTTGAGCGGTGCGCGTCATGCGTGGCGGTTTGCCCAGGATGACCGTCAGGTCGATATCGACGGCAGGGCGATTAAACAGGCTATCGTGGACAGTGAGGTGTGGTGCAGTCGTGGCTGTGCCGACGACAGCGAACGGGCAGCGTTCCCGTTCGCACAATGCCCGGAAAACATCCAGTTGTTGCGGTGCAATGGCCAGCACATAGCGCTCTTGCGCTTCATTGCACCAGATTTCGCGCGGTGACAGGCCGCTGGCTTCCAGTGGCAGGTGGCGCAATTCCATCTGTGCGCCACGGCCGGCATCGTTGATGAGTTCGGGAAAGGCATTCGAAACGCCACCGGCACCGACATCGTGGATGGAAAGAATGGGGTTGTCGTCTCCCATTTGCCAGCAGCGGTCGATGACTTCTTGTGCCCGGCGTTGCATTTCCGGGTTGCCGCGTTGCACCGAGTCGAAATCCAGTGCCTCACTGTTGTTGCCGGTATTCATGCTGGACGCAGCGCCACCACCCAAGCCGATCAACATACCCGGACCGCCCAGCTGGATAAGCAGAGCACCATCCGGAATGTCTCGTTTGAAGCAGTGACGGGCATCGATGTTGCCGATCCCCCCAGCCAGCATGATGGGTTTGTGGTAACCAAACATCTGTTGGTTGGTTTCGGTTTCCAGTGTACGAAAGTAGCCGGCAAGACAGGGGCGGCCGAATTCATTGTTGAAGGCGGCCGAACCAATCGGACCATCGAGCATGATGGATAACGCGGAAGCAATGCGTCCGGGTTTGCCATAACCTTCGGGGTTGTTTTGCCATTTTTCCCACGGTTGCGGAAAATCGGGGATGCGCAGATGCGAAACAGAAAAACCGCACAGGCCGGCTTTGGGGTGGGAGCCGGTGCCGGTTGCGCCTTCATCACGAATCTCGCCACCAGAGCCCGTGGCAGCGCCTGCAAAGGGCGAGATGGCGGTGGGGTGGTTATGTGTTTCAACCTTCATCAGAATGTGGGTGAGCGTTTCGTGCTGATGATATTGCCCGTTTTTGTCCGGATAAAAGCGTTGTGCGATGTTACCGGCGATGATGGAGGAGTTGTCCGCATATGCCATGACGGTGCCTTCGCCGTGCATGGCGTGGGTATGCCGTATCATGCCAAACAGCGTTTCCTGTTGTGGCTGCCCGTCAATGACCCAATTGGCATTGAAGATTTTGTGTCGACAATGTTCCGAATTGGCTTGCGCGAACATCATGAGTTCAACGTCGGTCGGGTTGCGGCCAATAGCGGAAAACTGTTGTTGCAGATAATCGATTTCATCGTCGGAGAGTGCCAGTCCCAGCGTGCGGTTGGCCACTTCCAGCGCCGGACGGCCCTCTGACAGTAATGTGATTTCTGTCAGAGCCTGTGCCGGCAAGTGTTGAAACAGGGCTTGCATGGCCTGCGGATTGTCAAACACGGCTTCGGTCATGCGGTCATGCAGATAAGGAGTAATATGCTGGCGATCATTGTCGGTGATGGGCTTGCCATCATGGCGCGAGCATTGCCAGAGCGTGGCGCGCTCGATACGTAAAACGCTTTCCAGACCGCATTGGCGGGCAATATCGCTGGCTTTGCTCGACCAGGGTGAAATGGTGCCTGGGCGTGGTGCGACCAGAATGTCGTTACCGGTTGCCGGCAGGATGTTCTGGTTGGCCGATAGCAGCGTGCACAGGCGATTCAGCGCCGCTGCATCCAGTGTGGCGGATAGCTCGACCATGTAACAGAAGATTGCCCGCAGGTTGGTGAATGCGGGGAGCGTGGCGAGCAACCGCTGGCGACGGAAGGGGGAGAGCGCGTTTTGACCCGATAGAAACAGAAAATCTGGCATAATGCGATACAGGGAAAATAATCGTCGATTTTACCCGAAATCCGGTCGGCTTGCCCGTATGTGGGAGGCGAAGTGACAATATTGCGAGGCTGTAAGGAGAGAAACGAATGGCAGATAAACTGGTAATGATGTTGCTGACCATCAGTCCGGACGCTCCGCATCTGTGTGGGACCCCTTTTTTTCAGGCCGCTGCGGCAGCGGCAATGGATGTGGAAGTGGAAATTTTCTTCGCCAGCTCAGCGGTCAGGTTGCTGAAGAAGGGTGTGGCAGAATCCATTTTTCCATCGGACAACAAAGCCAAATCAGTGTATGGATTCATGCAGGAAGCAGCGGAGTTGGGCGTCAAATTTTACGCGTGCGGCGGCGCGCTGGAAGCTCATGGGGTCACTAGAAACCTGATGATTGCTGAATGCTCCGGCGTGGCAGGCGGCGCGACATATATCAACCGGATAATGGATGAGGAGTGGCGCTCCATCAGTTATTGACAGCATGGCGCTACTGCGAATTTCCCGGCGTATTTTGATGGCGCTGTGCTGCGTCGGGCAGATTGCATTGTGCGCAGGTGCGGATGTCGGTATGGATGGTGGCATGCATCCACCACTGGTGGAATTGTGGTTGCAGACTTCCAGCATGGCGGGTTTGCGTTATTACGATGGCGCTGAAGTTTGGCCACAGTTGCACGAGGGGGATCGTTTGCAACTGGTGCGGGAGCCCGGTAATTCCTGGGATCGCGACGCGATTGCCGTGACATGGCATCAACACAAGCTGGGTTACGTGCCGCGCCGTGAAAATACGGCATTGGCGCGGTTGATGGATCATGGCACTTTGCTCGATGCGCGTATTGTGCGTCTGGTGCAGCAAGGCAGGCGGCGCAAAAAAATGGTGTTTGATGTGTACGAGGCGTTGGGAACCCATTGATAATGAAATCAGATTATGGCAATCAGCCATGAATATTTTGGCGGTAGAAACTTCTGGCGATTACTGCTCTGCTGCCGTGTGGTGTGATGGTGAAATCCGGCAGGAAATTGTTGATGCCGGCGGTCGCCATTCGCAGCTATTGTTGCCGCAATGTCGTCAGGTGCTGGCGTTGGCCGGGCTTGGTTTTGCCGAGCTTGACGCTGTGGCGGCCGGCATTGGCCCCGGTTCATTTACCGGGATTCGCATCGCCTGTTCGGTGGCGCAGGGTATTGCATTTGCGGTGGACGTTCCTGTGGTCGGGGTGGTTAGCTTGTTGGCGCAAGCCGCAACACAGTCGCATGAGGCAGTTCTGGTGTGCCAGGATGCACGCATGGGGGAAGTGTACCATGCAGCGTATCGACATACTGCCGCCGCAGGTTGGCAAGAGGTGTCGCCGCCGCGAGTTGGTCGCCCTGAACATATTGATATACCGGATAACCATACGCCGTGGTGGGGTTGTGGCAACGCCTTTACGGCGTACGCGGAGCCGTTGACGGTGCTGACGGGACAGTTAAGCGGTATTGTGGCGGACAGTCATCCACAAGCGTCTACTGTGGCAACGCTTGCTGCCGGGGAATTGTCGGCCGGGCGCGGCATGGCAGCGGAACGGTTGCTGCCGTTGTATGTGCGTGATCGTGTGGCGCTAAAAATTGGTGAGCGCTGATGGGGTTGCGACCGATGACCATGGAAGACGTGCCACGGGTAGCGTTGATCGACGCCGAGAGCTACCCTTTCCCATGGACAGCAGGCAATTTTGCCGACGCGTTGTCAGCCGGAAACCGTTGCTGTGTGTATGAGGAACGAGGGGAGCTGCTGGCGTATGCTGTGTTGATGATGGTGGTAGATGAATTGCACTTGCTCAATCTGACCGTCATACCCGCGCAACAGCATCTGGGTTACGGTCGTGCCTTGCTGCAGCGTATGCTGGCTTGTGCCAGGAAGGAAGGCTTTCTGACCATGTGGCTAGAGGTGCGACCGTCGAATATGGTGGCCAGGAGTCTGTATGACAGCATGGGCTTTTCTGTTGTTGGCGTGCGTAAACAGTATTATCCCGCGTGTGAAGGGAGAGAAGATGCCTTGCTGATGTATCGGGATGTGGCGAGATGATGCGCGAGATGACATGACAGGAAAAACAGAATATGCTCGACATTGAGGCGCTGGCAGTGTTGGAGTTGTTGCCGATCTGGCGCGTGTGCGAACAACCGGAAACGACAAGGTGTTTGCTGTGGATCTTGGCGGCACAAACGGCAGAAAAGCAGACAGGGTTCATTATGTTGCATCAGCAACCGCAGGGGGATGCGGCGCGTTTGCTGGAAAATATTCTGTATGGGTTTGGTCTGGTGACCAATGCGCACGCTATTCAGAGCATGGCTGCCCAGCAAATTGACGCTCAGGAAATTGCGGAAATGCTAATTAATTCCCACATGGTCGCGCCAAAGGCATGGCTGTGGATCGATGACGTCGCACGGCGCAGAATCAGGCAGGAATCCTATGCGCAAATCACTCGGTCGGTCAGCGGGAAGATACTGCTCAGTCCTGCACTGGAGTCATTGCTGCACGATGGCGCAGCCAAGGCCGCGCTTTGGGCGGCCTGGTGCGGGATGCGATTTTGATCAATTGTTTGATTTCGGGTCAACCGTGCCAGGCGTGATCCATCACATCAAGGCGCAAGTCTTTGTTGATTGTTTGACCAGCGCCGCTGATTGACAGAGTGACGACCCGGATGCCGGGGGTGTTGAAGCTCAGTTCATGGGTATACGTACCGGGAGCGGCGACACTTTGCTGGTTTAGCAGTTTGCCGTTGGCATCTGTGAGGCTGATCTGGGCTGTACCTGTGCCATTGAGGATGGCTTGAACACGAAAATTTTCATTGGCGCAACGGCGGTACACAGCCGGATCGCGATTGGCATTGTATTCGAGGTTGTTGAGTTTGACCAGTTTGACCAGTTTGTTCATATCGGCTTCCATTTATCTCTAAAGTTGAGTAATATAGTCAATTATTGTATTGGGTTGTCATCAGTGTTGTCATCAGGTAGTTGTCATCAAGCGTTGATGACAGTTGATGACATCAGTGCTCCTTGAGCAATTTTATTCTTAAATAGTGAACAGGTCTAGTCAAAAAATGAATCATGTCGCACTAATTCAGTGTTTCGAACACGCAGATGCCAGCATTACCGGCTGGGAGCAGTCTTTACAGGTTGGGGTGTTGCCTTCTTTGCCTGTATTGGTTGATGAAGCGAGCTTGTTGGTCAAGCAGATGATTATCGCGTATATGAATGACATGGGAAATGAGTCACCAGCATTGGGTGAAGATTTGCTGGAGGTATTCAAGGCGCTGGTCAAGGGCGATCCGTCGTGGAATACGATTCGGGATAACTGTCGGGAACTGGTGTATTACAAAAATTGTCTCTTGATGGACCGTGCAGATGCCCTGCCGGCCAAACCGGAAACCATGGCTATCCGCACGGTACGGCATATTTTTCTGTTCATGAAAACCCGTGCCATACGTGAAGACCGATTGGAGATGGCATGAAAGCTTTGCTGAAACGTTTGCGTGGCGTTGAGCGCGATATCATTCAGGCCCCTTCGGAAGACGTTGCCGATGCGCCGTTTTATCAGCCACAGCACAACGAGGTTGCTATCTTTGAAGCGGCGTGGAGAAAACGCTTGCCCGTGATGTTGAAGGGGCCGACCGGTTGCGGAAAGACCCGTTTTCTGGAATACATGGCATGGAAACTCAAGCGTCCATTGGTGACGGTGTCCTGTCATGAAGATTTGACCAGTTCTGATTTGATTGGCCGTTTTTTGCTGGAAGGAGATCAAACAGTCTGGCAGGATGGTCCGCTGACACGTGCTGTCAAGGTTGGCGCCATCTGTTATCTGGATGAAATTGTTGAAGCGCGCACGGACAGCACGGTCATTATTCATCCGTTGACCGACCATCGTCGCCAGTTGCCATTGGAGAAAAAAGGTCAGGAAATTGAAGCGCATGAAGATTTCATGCTGGTTATTTCTTACAATCCCGGTTATCAGACGGTATTGAAAGATCTGAAACCATCCACCAAACAACGTTTTATCGGCATCAATTTTAATTATCCGACAGCGGAAATCGAACGCAGCATCGTGCGTAACGAGGTGCCCGATTTGCCGGAAGCTTTGCTCGAACCGTTGGTGGCGTTAGGGCAGCGTGCCCGTTCGCTCAAGGATCATGGGCTGGATGAAGCGACATCCACCCGTGCGCTGGTGTATGCCGCCAACATGATAGCGGCCGGGTTGACGGCGCAGGAAGCCTGTCAGGTGGCGCTCATCAATCCGGTGACGGATGACACGGAGCTCGCCGAAGCGCTGCTGGAAATCGTGCGTGCGCATTTTCCCGATTGATGGAGCGGCTGTGACTGAATCCACGACATTGCTGGCTATTCAGCAGCATCTGGCTGATCTGGAAGCCATCAGTTTTGTCGCGCATCGCGATGTACGGATCGCCTTACCCCAGGTTGAAAAAGCGGGTGAAGCCGTGACACTGGAATGGATCAAGACTTGCCGTACTCTGTTCGAACACGATCGCGATGCAGGTAAAGTATTCATTCGCGGGAGCCGGCAGGCGGCCGAGGCATGTCCTGCCATTTTACCGTGGACACGGATTGCACTGCGTTTTACGGCTTGGCGTGGATCCTGGAAAGCGATGAATGGTTTTATGGAACAATTGCCGGCGGCTCGCACGCTGTTCGGCGCAGAGGGAGTGATGCGCTGGTCGGCGCTGGGGTTGGCGTGGTGTGACCGGCATCTGGATTCCGGCGTGGCCTATTTCAATTGTCCGGTGGCAAAGTTTGCCGGTTCATCGGGTATTGCCGGCATTGAGGAACTGGTGTTACCTAGTGTCGAGTTGTTTGCTTCACGTCGGCTGGCATTGGGTAGTTATCTGCATGGTGCGTTGCGGGTGCGCGATTTGCTGGGTATCGCCGCCGTGGCGCAGTGGGCGAAGCGCGGTGCTGATATTTTGCAGGCCGGGCGTTTGCGTGGAGAGGCATTTTTTCGTCTGGAATCGGAAGAAAGCATCGCCATTTTGCTGGAACAGGTGTCAGGGTTCCGGCTTGATGCCCACCATCGCCTGTATCAATTGATTTTGCGAGCGTGGTTTGATGACGGGTTGGACATACTCGATAGCAATTGGTCGCCGGATCAAGGTCGTGCGTTTGTGGAAACCGATGGGCGGGCATTGTATTTGCCGCGCGCCATGCCAGATATGGAAACGGCCATGTTATCGGTTTTGCATGCGGCCGGTCACGTGTTTTGCCACAGCTACGAGCAGGCGGATATCGAAGCGTTGTTTCGTGCGGCCGGTATACAGCATCCTCCATTGGATGACAAACAACGCATGACATGGCGACCGTTGTTTGCGGCGTTTGGCGCAGATATGGTGCGATTTCAACTGATATTTGATATCTGCGAAGACTTGCGTGTCGATGCCGGTCTTGCGCGGCGTATCCCGAATTACATCCAACGCCTGCTTCGTGCGACCGATATTCAGCGAATGCCGGATGGGGCGCCGGGCATGTATTATGCGTGGGCACAGCGGATGTTGCACTGGCTGGCCGACGGTGCGCCTGTGGATGAGGCACTGGAATTCTTGCGGGCATTGTTGCAACCGGATGCCACTGTGCTGGAGGCATGGCAGATTGCTATGGCATGGTATGCCCGTGTACTTGCCGGCGAGGCAGGCGCAGCGGCGTTGCCACCCATTACGCTGGCTGAGCGTGCAGACGCTTATTTGCCAGGGCGCTCGCCCAACGCAGCAAGGCCGGTGTACCCGCGTCACAGCCGTGATGCGAAGGGTCAGTCGGAAGCAGATGCAACAGACAGCGTTGCCGGAGAGCAGGAATTGAAACCGCCAGCACAGACAGCGCATCTGCCACAACAGGCGGCGGGAGAAGATCCGGATATGGACATTCCACCAGAAGATACGGCAGGCTCAGGTGGCCGGGTCGGCGTCGGAATTCCCCAGCCCGCGCATGTACAGGGGCAGGCGCGAGGGCCGGAATACAGTGAAAAGGGCAAGCCGTATGCCGAGTGGGATTATCGTGACCAGCGCTACAAACCACAATGGGCATGGGTGCAGGAAAAACTATTGACCGAAACCGATGTGTCGGAAGCTGCACGATTGATGGAGCGATATGCCACCGTGCTTAAACGGCTCAAACGCGCCATCAGCGCACAAAAACCCACGCGTATGGCGCCCAAGCGCCGTCAGTTTGAGGGTGAAGAGCTTGATCTGGATGCGACCATCGCCTGGTCGGTGGAGCGGCGCAGCGGCATGGCGCCCAAAAGCAATATTTATCGACAGCGTCGCGTCCAGCACCGTGATACGGCAGTCACCTTGCTGGCGGATTTGTCTACGTCCATCATGCAGACCAGTCCGCACGGTGGTCGGGTAGTGGACAGGATTCGTGCCGGCATGTTGCTGTTTGCCGAAAGTCTGGAAGCAATGGGTGATACGTACAGTATGGCCGGTTTTGCGTCGAAATATCGTGATGGGGTGAGTTATTACACCATCAAATCGTTTGATGAGCGCCTGAACTCGCATAGCCGTGCCATATTGGGCGGACTGTCCGGGCGATTGGCAACCCGTATGGGGGCGGCTATTCGACACGCATTGTCCGGTTTTGATGCAACCACTTCGTCGCGCCGTTTGTTGTTGATTTTGTCAGACGGCAGACCTGCGGATTATGATGATGGTGGCGATGAACGTTATTTACAGGAAGATACCCGAATGGCCGTGAAGGAAGCGCTGGATTGCGGCGTACACCCATTTTGCGTGACACTTGATGTGGCGGGTAGCGCGTATTTGCCGCAGATTTTTGGCGAAGGACATTACACGATTCTGGATCGCATTGACGATTTACCGAAAAAATTGCCGGAAATTTATCTGCGCCTGCGCCGGTGAGCGACTGGTGAGCGACTGGTGAAAGCTTGCCGAAGCGAGGTTTTGGCGGTTTGCAGCGCTTCCCTGACCCATCATGCGCATTCATGCTGTGTTTATCCGTAACGGTTATGACTGCGCATGGCGCGTTGCACTTCGCGTTCGGATTCGCGGGTTTTTTCGGTGTCGCGTTTGTCGTGGGTTTTTTTACCCTTGGCTAACGCAATATCGAGCTTGATGTGCGAACGCTTGAAGTGCAAGTTCAATGGCACCAGGGTGTAACCGGCGCGTTCAACCTTGCCGATGAGTTTGTGGATTTCTTCGCTGTGCAGCAGCAATTTACGGGTGCGGGTGGCATCCGGGTGAATGTGGGTGGAGGCAGTGGGCAGCGCGGATATGTGCGCGCCAATGAGAAAAATTTCTCCTTGCTTGATGACGACATAAGCCTCTTTGAGTTGCGCGCGACCGGCACGGATGGCCTTGACTTCCCAACCATGCAGCATGATTCCTGCTTCGAATTTTTCTTCAATAAAATAATCGTGTTGGGCTTTTTTGTTTTGAACGATGCTCATCTGCTGATACCTGTCGCGTCAGTCCGGCGACGTGCCGGTTGACACAAAACCTCATGAATCGGGTATTCTAGCAGCTTTGTAATGGAGTGGCAGTAAGGTCATGGCGGAGGTGAACAAAAGTGTGCTGGTGGCGCACAGTGCGCAGCAAATGTTCGACTTGGTCGATCGTGTGGAAGATTATCCGCAGTTTTTACCTTGGTGTGGTGGCAGTTCGGTCAGTTTTCGCTCGGCAGACAAGTTGGTGGCCAGTATCCAGATTGATTATATGCATGTCCGTCAGCAATTCAGCACGGAAAATTCGAATCAGCCACCTTACTTGATTCAGATTCGATTGCTGGATGGGCCTTTCCGTCAATTGGACGGCGAATGGCGCTTCAAACCGCTGGGCGATGCGGCGTGCAAAATCGAGTTTGTTCTGCACTATGAATTTTCCAGTAAATTATTGGATACGGTATTGGGACCGGTGTTTAATTATATCGCCAACAGCTTTGTGGAAGCTTTTGTGGTGCGGGCAGAAAAAGTATATGGTGAGTCATGAGCGAAGTGATGGCGGAAGCAGTGGAAACGATTGATGTCGAAGTGGCGTATGCAAAACCGGATATGCAGATAATCATACCGGTCAGTGTACCTAAATATACGACGGTGGCCGCGGCTGTGACGGCATCCGGTATTCAGGAGATTTTTCCTGAAATCGATCTCATGCGTAATAAGTTCGGCGTGTTTGGCAAGCAAACGAAAGCCGAACAGATATTGCAGCGGGGTGATCGGGTGGAAATTTATCGGCCGTTGATTGCTGACCCCAAAGCGGTGCGTCAGCAACGTGCGCAGGCAGGCAAGGCGATGAAAAAAGGTGGGGGAGATTTGTCCACCACATAATCTTTGAAATTTACACCGGCCTGAAGGCCGGTGACCTCATTGCTGTGACCATGCAGGAATGAATCAGTGATTGCCCCACCAGTTTGGTCGTGGCGTGGTCATCAGGTGATTCTCGGGGGTGGCAATTTCCGCTTTTGCGGTTTTGCCGTATAATGGTGCTTTGTGTGGAATTGTCAATCATGCGTGTCATTCAGAAAGCGCTCACCTTCGATGATGTATTGCTGGTGCCGGCGCACTCCGATGTGTTGCCGCGCGATGTCAGCCTGCAAACACGGCTTACGCGCGATATTCAACTGAATCTTCCCCTGTTGTCCGCTGCCATGGATACGGTAACCGAAGCGCCGATGGCCATTGCGCTCGCACAGGAAGGCGGCATTGGTATTGTCCATAAAAACATGGGTATCGAGCAACAGGCCATGCAGGTGGCCTGGGTCAAGCGCTTTGAGTCAGGCGTGGTCAAAGAGCCGGTAACGGTCACACCCGACATGACCGTGCGCGAAGTACAGGCGTTGCGGCGGCGACACGGTATTTCCGGTTTGCCGGTGGTGGGAGTCGATGGCAAAGTAGTTGGTATTGTCACTAATCGCGATTTGCGCTTTGAAACGCAACTTGATCAGCCGGTCGGCCAGATCATGATTCCGCGTGAACGTCTGGTAACGGTCAAAGAAGGGGCAAGCCGCGCTGAAGTGCAGGCGTTGCTGCATCAGCACCGCATTGAACGCTTGCTGGTGGTGAACGAGGCGTTTGAACTGCGTGGATTGGTGACGCTGAAAGATATCCAGAAATCTTCCGAACATCCAGACGCCAGCAAGGATAATCAGGGACGCTTGCGTGTCGGTGCGGCGGTCAGTGTCGGTGCCGGTACGGAAGAGCGGGTGGTGGCGCTCGCGCAGGCCGGGGTGGATGTGTTGGTGGTCGATACGGCGCATGGGCACTCCAAAGGCGTGTTGGAGCGCGTGCGTTGGGTCAAACAGAATTTTCCGCAGATTCAGGTCGTTGGCGGGAATATCGCGACCGGCGCTGCGGCGCTGGCGCTGGTGGATCATGGTGCCGATGCGGTCAAAGTGGGTATTGGCCCCGGATCGATTTGCACCACCCGTATTGTGGCTGGGGTGGGTGTGCCACAAATTACCGCCATTCAGAACGTTGCACTGGCTTTACGCGGGTCGGGCATACCCTTGATTGCTGACGGTGGAATACGTTACTCCGGCGACATTGCCAAAGCCATCGCGGCAGGGGCAGATACGGTGATGTTGGGAGGCTTGTTTGCCGGCACGGAAGAAGCGCCGGGTGAAATCGAGTTGTTCCAGGGACGTTCGTATAAATCCTATCGTGGCATGGGGTCGTTGGGTGCGATGCAAAAAGGCTCCAGTGATCGCTATTTTCAGGATGCTTCATCGGGTGTGGACAAGTTTGTGCCTGAAGGTATCGAGGGTCGTGTGCCTTACAAGGGTAGTGTGCTGGCGGTGATCCACCAATTGATGGGAGGATTGCGTTCCAGCATGGGTTATCTTGGCTGTGCCACGATTGCGCACATGCAGGATGCGGCCGAATTCGTGGAAATCACTGTGGCAGGCGTGCGGGAATCGCATGTGCATGATGTGCAGATTACCAAAGAAGCTCCTAATTACCGCATTGACTGACGGCAGTCTTTTTAATTATGACCATTGATTGTGATGATTGATTTATGACGATTGATCAAAAAATCCTCATTCTGGACTTCGGCTCTCAATACACGCAATTGATCGCCCGGCGTGTGCGTGAAATCAATGTATATTGCGAGTTGCACCCGTTCGATGTGAGCGAGGCTTTTGTGCGCGAATTCAAACCTGCCGGCATTATTCTGTCGGGCGGACCAGCGTCTGTTACGGGCGATGATACCCCGCGCGCACCACAGTGCGTGTTCGAGTTGGGCGTTCCTGTATTCGGCATCTGTTACGGCATGCAGACGATGGCGGCTCAATTGGGTGGGCAGGTAGAATCGGCGCGTGAGCGTGAGTTTGGCTATGCGCAGGTAGAAGTCGTTGCCGAGAATGAGTTGCTGCGTGGTATTTATGACACGCTGGACGTGCATCGGCAACCCGTGCTCGATGTGTGGATGAGTCATGGCGATAAAGTGACGGCATTGCCAGCGGGTTTCATGACCATCGCCGGCAATGCAGCAACGCCTATCGCTGGCATGGCGGATGAATCCCGCCGTTTTTATGGCGTGCAGTTTCATCCGGAAGTCACCCATACCCGGCAGGGGAAAGCCATGCTCAAACGCTTTGTGCATGACATTTGTGGTTTGGGCGGACACTGGCGCATGCCAACTTTTGTCGATGAAGCCATCACGAAAATTCGTGCGAATGTCGGTGACGAACAGGTATTGCTGGGACTGTCCGGCGGCGTGGATTCTTCAGTGCTGGCAGCGCTGCTGCATCGCGCCATCGGTGATCGCCTGGTTTGTGTTTTTGTTGATAATGGCCTGTTGCGGCTGGATGAGGCTGAACAAGTCATGGCAACGTTTGCCCGCCATCTTGGCGTACGAGTCATTCATGTCGATGCTTCTCATGATTTCATGCGCGAGCTTGCCGGGCAAACTGATCCGGAAGCCAAACGCAAAATCATCGGACGCGTTTTCGTGGAAGTTTTCCAGCGTGAGGCTGAAAAATTACCCGAAGTGCGCTGGTTGGCGCAAGGCACCATTTATCCCGATGTCATTGAATCTGCCGGAGCGGGAACCAAAAAAGCCCATGCCATCAAATCACACCATAATGTTGGTGGGCTGCCGGAGCAACTGCATCTGCAACTGCTCGAACCATTGCGTGAACTGTTCAAGGACGAAGTACGCGAATTGGGCGTCACACTGGGGCTGCCGCGCGACATGGTTTACCGCCACCCTTTCCCGGGACCCGGCCTTGGGGTACGTATCCTTGGCGAAGTACGGGCTGAGTATGCCGCGCTACTGCGAGAGGCTGACGCCATCTTTATGGAAGAACTGCACGCAGCTGGCTGGTATGATCAAGTGGCTCAAGCCTTTGCCGTATTTTTGCCCGTGCGTTCCGTTGGCGTCATGGGCGATGGCCGGACTTACGAACACGTCGTTGCCCTGCGCGCGGTACAAACCACCGATTTCATGACCGCGCACTGGGCGCACCTGCCTTACGAATTGCTGGGCCGCATTTCCAATCGCATCATCAACGAAGTGCGTGGCATCAACCGTGTGGTGTATGATATTTCCGGAAAGCCGCCGGCGACAATCGAGTGGGA
>JAJYHV010000076.1 GCA_021790515.1 Pseudomonadota bacterium | reverse complement strand
CTTCCCTAATAGCGGGTGGAAATCAGCGTCGGACGTATTCAACAAAAGCATACTGGCACCGGTTTTTTTCGCTATGAAACGATTCGCGGCGGGTTTCTTGCCATTGTGAACGATCGATGTCGGGAAAAAAGGCATCTGCCCCGGCGACGTCGAGTTCGATTTCGGTCAGGTACAAGTGTTGCGCCAGAGGCAGCGCCTGTTGGTAGATTTGCGCGCCGCCGATGATAAATGCCTCGGTTTCATTTTTGCAATGGGCAATGGCCGCTTCCAGACTATGGACGATAACGCAATTGTCTGATTGGAATATGTGATTGCGGGTGATGACGATGTTGAGCCGTTCTGGTAACGGTCGTCCAAGGGAGAGGAAAGTGTTGCGCCCCATGATGACGGTATGCCCGCGTGTCACGCGTTTGAAATGGGCGAGGTCTTCCGGCAGATGCCAGGGTAGCGTGTTGTGTGTGCCGATGGCGTTATGCCTGGCGACGGCGGCGATGAGGGAAAGTTGGGTTGGCATATGGGGTCGATGGGTTGGAAGGTGAATGATGGGCTGTTATTTTTTATTTTTTTAGTTTATGTTTTTTTATCTTGCTGGTTGTTTTACCAACCGAGAGAACGCGCGGTCTGGTAAAAAACAAAGCTGACCAGCCAGGCCAATCCCAGTGGCCATAATACCGCGAGCAAAGTGAAACTGATGCTTTTGGATTCCTGTTTCAGGACGGCGATGGTGGACAGGCAAGGTGTGTAAATCAGGGTGAACAGCATGAAGCTGGTAGCCTGTACCCAATCGATCTGGTGGGCAAGAATGCCAGCCAGATTTTTTTCGCCCGCGCTGTAGATGACAGCAAGGGCGCCAATCACGATTTCTTTGGCGACAAAACCAAACAATAAGGTGAGAGACAACAGGCGGTTGATGCCTAGCGGGGCAAAAACCGGATGCATCCAGGCAGCGAGATGCCCAGCCAGTGTCGCCGGACTGGCCGGGGCGACGTTGAAGGGAACATGGGTCAGAAACCAGATCAGGACGACGCCGGCAACGATAAATCCAGACGCGCCACGCAAAAAATGGCCGGATTGCTGCCAGCCTTGCACCAGTAACTGACGCGTGGTGGGAAAGCGGTATGGGGGGAGCTCAAGCAACAGGGGTTCATGGTTGCGGAATTTTCCACGCCAGACCAATGCCGTCAAAAAGGCCATGGCAAAACTGGTGAGATAAAGAAAAAACAGCATGCTGGCGGCAGCAAAGGGTTTGAAGATGGCGCTGGTGAAGAACAGAAATACCTGTAATCGCGCTGAGCACAAAGAAAACGGGATAACCATCATGGTCAACAGGCGCAATGCCCGGGAGCGCATGACACGGGTTCCCATCAACGCAGGGACATTGCAGCCCAAACCCATTAGTTGCATGACGAACGAGCGTCCATCCAGCCCCAGGCGCGCCATCAAGGCATCCATCAGAAAAGCGGCGCGCGCCAGATAGCCGCTGTCTTCGACGATAGCCATGAACACAAAGAACAGTACGATAATGGGCAGGAAGCTAAGTACAGTACCGATACCGTTGAACAACCCGTCTGTGATGAAACTGGTGAGGGGTGTCGGCGCATGGCGCAGAACGGGAGTCAGTACGTCACTATTGAAATAACCGAGTAATGCGCTCAAACCGTTTTGTAGTGGCGTGCCCAAACCATACACCAGTTGGAACAAGGCAAACATGCTGAGAAAAAACAGCGGCAGACCAAAAACCGGATGAAGCAGGATGCGATCCAGACGGCGGGTCAGATTGGGTGGCAGAACGACAGGCGTGTTGATGGTGTCGCTGACGATACGGTCGAGCTCGGCCTCGATGGCTTCATCAGAGTGCAGGGCTTCAGTATGCGCGAGCATGGCTTGTGGCGCCGTGCGTAACAAATGTTCCAGCGCTTTGCGAATTGCTTCAAAACCGTGTCCGTATTTTGCACTGACCAGACTGATGTCGCAACCCAGTTCGGCAGACAGTTTTTCCTGATTGATGTGTATACCGAGTTGCCGTGCTTCATCTGCCATGTTCAATATCAGGGTCATCGGGCATTGCAGCGCACGCAACTGTAAGAACAGGTTCAGTTGCCGGTCGAGTTGGGTGGCATCGAGAATGACGACAAGGCCATTGACAGGCTGAGAGGATAGAAAATGTCGCACGACTTGTTCGTCGTCGGAGAAACCGTGCAAATTGTAGATACCAGGCAGATCAACCAACTCAACCATGCCACCGGCGAGCAAGACTTTTGCCGACAGCATGTCCACCGTCATGCCGGGCCAGTTGCCGACACGGGCCCCCGCACCAGTCAGGCGGTTGAACAGGGTGGATTTGCCCGTGTTGGGCATTCCAAGCAGTGCCAAGCGTTTCATTATGTGGGTTCCACTTCGATTTTTTCTGCTTCGCCACGGCGAATAATGATTTCGGTATGTCCGATACGAACCTGCAAAGGGCCGCTCCACGGGGCTTTACGAATGATTTTAATCTGCCGGCCAGGACGCAGGCCCAATGCTGCCATGCGTCGGGTTAATTCCTGCCCGGCATTGATGCTCAGGATAATACCGCTTTGCGTTGTTTGCATCTGGTAGAGCGGGATGCTCATGGCTAACCTTTGAATGAGACACATTCTTATTTATAGCACAAACATCACAAAACAGCAATGTTTCTGGATAAAAAACTCTTATTACCTGTGTTGGTCTAACGCGTGGGTTTGACGGTGGTTGGTTTTAATGCTTGTCAGACTGTCATATTTCTGTGATATGCTGAACAGCGTGTATGCTACTGAATACGCGCGCTGGTTTGAGCGTGGTCATATTGCCATCCTGGCCACAAATGGCGGTAGCGTCAAGATCTGGTTCGAATCTGGCACAAAACGGATACGGAATATGGCAGCTAAACAGCCGGTTTTGCGCTGGCAGGATAAAGACAACCGCATGGGTATGCGTTCGGTACAGGTGGTGGCGGGCGATATCGGCGGCACCAAAAGCTGGTTGGCGTGGTTTGTTCGGAGTGGTTTGCATTCTGGAAAAATTCTGTTTGAGCAACGTTATGAGAGCGCCAGTTTTGTGGATGCTCAGACAATGTTACGGCATTTTTTTCGGGAATCCGGGCGAGACGGTGTGCCGGATGAGGTGTTGTTGGCGCTGCCGGGGCCTGTGCAGACGCAGCAGGTACGTCTGACCAATCTGGCCTGGGAGGTCGATGCTGCGGCGCTCAAGAATGATTTGGGTGTCAAAAAGGTGTGGTTGGTCAATGATTTTCAGGCGGCAGCGCGTGGTGTGGAAACACTGCATAAACCGGACGTGCAAATCATCAATCCCGGCTTGCTGCGTGTTGGCGGTACGCGTGTCATTACCGGTGCAGGAACAGGACTTGGCCTGGCTTGGATGCAGGCAGATGACAAGGGGAAATACCATGTTTATGCCAGCGAAGGCGGGCACGTCGATTTTGCGCCGGCGAATGCCGAGCAGGCAGGATTGCTGAATTGGTTGTGGCAACGGTATCCCCATGTGTCGTGGGAAAGGTTGTTGTCAGGAGACGGACTTTCTTCCGTCTATCAATATTTGTGCCAGCAAGAACAGGTGCGGTCGCTGGATGTTGCGTGCGTGTCGCGTTCACCGGCGGAGATTCACGCGCTTGCAGCACGGCAGGATGTGCTGGCCGGTCTGGCGGTGCAGTGGTTTGTCGATCTGTATGCTGCCTGGGTAGGTAATGTGGCGCTACTGTATCAGCCACGAGGCGGTCTTTATCTGGCTGGTGGCATGGCGATTCACTTGCAGAATTGGTTGATTACCCCACATTTTATGGAAATCATGGTTGACAAGGGCAGAATGCAGTCTATTGTCAGGGAAATTCCGGTATATTTGGTAATGACTCATCGGTTGGGTTTGCAAGGCGCCATGTTGATGCATGACTCTGATGTATGACTCTGATGTATGATTCAGGAGCCGCTGATGTATTCGGCCATGTAGGAGTGAATCGGTAGTCTCCTAACGAATAACAAACTAGCACGGAGAGAAATGATGGCAGCGGGCATATCGGAAGCTCAGAAGTTGCAACAGGAGAAACTGTATCGTTACTATACCGAACCGAAAATGGTGACCGAGTTGACGCGTCGAACCATGGTGCTGGTGCTGGCGGGTGGTGAGGGGTCGCGACTGAAGAACTTGACGGCATGGCGTGCAAAACCGGCAGTACCCTTTGGTGGAAAATACCGTATCATCGATTTTGCGTTGTCCAACTGCGTCAACTCCGGTCTGCGTCGTATTGGTGTGCTGACACAATACAAATCTCATTCTTTGATTCGTCATTTACAGCGCGCATGGAGTTTCATGCGTGCAGAAATTGGCGAGTTTGTTGAAATTCTTCCTGCGCAGCAACGGACAGAGAAAAAAGAATGGTATCAGGGAACGGCAGATGCCCTGTATCAGAATCTGGATATTTTGCGGCGGCATAATCCACAATATGTCATCGTGCTGGGTGGCGATCATATTTACACCATGGATTATTCTGCGATGTTGCTGCGCCATGTAGAATCCCGAGCTGATTTTACTGTGGGCTGTATCGAAGTTCCGCGTGAGGAAGCAACTGAATTCGGCGTGATGTCTGTCGATGAAGACATGCGCATTACCAAATTCGCTGAAAAACCGGCCAACCCGGAGGCGATGCCGGACAAACCGGATGTGGCGCTGGCTTCGATGGGCATTTACGTGTTTTCTACGGAATTCCTGTTTACCATTCTTGAGCAGGACGCCCAAGTGCGTGGGTCTTCGCATGATTTTGGCCGTGACATCATTCCGGCGAATATTCATACGGCGAAGGCTATGGCGTATCCTTTCCGCGATGAAACCGGCGCGCCCGGTTATTGGCGTGATGTGGGAACGGTGTATTCGTACTGGAAATCGAACATGGAATTGTGTGCGGTTGAGCCACCACTCAATTTGTACGATCGCGATTGGCCCATCTGGACATATCAGCCACAATCTCCGCCCGCGAAATTTATTTTTGATGATGAAGGGCGGCGTGGCGAAGCCATTGATTCGCTGGTGTCGGCCGGGTGCATCATTTCCGGCGCGCGTCTGAAACGGTCGATGGTATTTTTCGGTTGCACTTTGCAGGAGTATAGCCTGGTCAAAGATAGCGTGATTTTGCCCAAGGTCAGTATTGGACGCAATTGTCAGATTTCACGTGCAGTTATCGATAAAGCGACTGTGATTCCGGATGGGACGGTGATTGGTGAGAATCTGGAGGAAGACGCCAAGCGTTTTTATGTCACCAAAGAGGGTATTGTGCTGGTGACACCGGAAATGATGGGGCAACAGTTATACCGATGAGGAAATTGATATGCTGAACAGATTGAACGTGGCTTTGTGCTGGCATATGCACCAGCCTTATTACCGCGATGCCGCAACAGGCGTGTATCGTTTGCCATGGGTGTATCTGCACGGTATCAAAGATTACAGCGACATGGCGGCGCATTTCGAGCAGCATCCAGCCATGCGCGCCGTAGTGAATTTCACTCCTGTTTTGCTGGAGCAGATTGCCGACTATGCCGACCAGTTGGCGCGTTTGTTGGCGGACGGCGTGCCGACACAGGATCGGATGCTTAATCTGTTGGCGGGGTTGGAAGCGATACCGGGTGATGCTGCCTGTCGTCGCCAATTGCTGCGCGATTGCCAACGTTGCCATGCGCCACGCATGATTCACCCTTATCCGGCGTTTAGTCGCCTGTTGCGGTTGGCAGGGGTGACAGATGGTTCCGGTATCAGTCCGGATAATTCGGCGCCCTTGCTGAACTATCTGGATGACCAGTATTTTCTGGATGTGCTGACCTGGTACCACATGGTATGGTTAGGGCATAGCCTGCGTGAATTGCCGGAGGTCATTGCTTTGTTTGCGCAGCAGGAAATGTATGGACGTGAACAGCGCATGGTACTGCTGCGGGTGATGCAGCAATGTCTGGCGGGTTTGATTTCGCGCTATCGGGCATTGGCGGAGCGCGGGCAGATTGAGTTGTCCATGACGCCATATGGTCACCCCATCATTCCACTGATGATTGATTTTGACAACATGCAATGTTCCATGCCGGATGCGCCCCGACCACAACAACCGGTTTACCCTGGCGGAGAAGAACGGAGTCGATGGCATATCGAACATGGTATGGCGGTCTTTGAGCAGTTTTTCGGGCGCAAACCGCAGGGGATATGGTTTGCTGAAGGTGGAATCAGCGAAGACGCCGTGGCTTTGCTGGATGCGCATCAAATCCGGTGGACCGCTTCCGGTGAAGCGGTCTGGCGTGGCAGTGCGCGGTTATCGCAACTGGCTGAGCCAGAGATACAGGACAAACGCGGACTGTTTGGCGCCTCGGATTTGTCGGGCAGACAAACGCGGATTTTCTTTCGCGATGATGGTTTGTCAGATTTGATCGGGTTTCGTTACAGCAATTGGCATGCGGATGATGCAGTAGCAGATTTTATTCAACATTTAGAGAATATTGCCGCATTTTTGGGCGACGATGCATCAAAACATTGTGTCACCATCATTCTCGACGGCGAAAATGCCTGGGAATATTATCCCGACAACGGGCATCATTTTCTTGATGGATTGTATTCGGCATTAGATTCGTCAGCCGTGTTGCAACCGGTCACATTAGCCGACGCCAGTGCGCGTTTGCCAGCATCTGTTTTGCCACGTTTGTGCGCCGGGAGTTGGGTGTACGGCACTTTTTCGACCTGGATAGGATCTCCGGACAAAAATCGTGGCTGGGATTATCTGATTTCCGCCAAATCTGTGTATGACGAAGCTGTGGCGGCAGGTAAACTCGATGCGGCACAATTGGTGCTTGCTACACGACAGTTGGCTATTTGTGAAGGCTCCGACTGGTTCTGGTGGTTCGGTGACTATAATCCGGCAGATAGCGTCAGTGATTTTGAGCGTTTGTATCGTGAGCAGTTACGCGCGTTATACCGATTGGTTGGTGCGGAGGCTCCGACAACACTGGATGTTCCATTGTCTCATGGCGGTGGATTGGCAGAAAATGCAGGCACCATGCGGAGAAATGTATGAATGCAATCCGGTCTCGCCATGCTGGTGTGTTGTTGCATCCATCGTCACTGCCTTCCGGGCGGGTAGGAGAAGATGCCTGGCGTTGGATAGACTGGCTTGCCGATAGTGGTTTTTCCGTCTGGCAGATGTTGCCGCTGGGTGTTCCTCTGGCGGGGGTATCGCCCTATCAGTGCGCGTCGGCTTTTGCGTTGAATCCCCGGTTATTCCCGGAGGACTTGTCGCCAGTACGCAAGACGAGCCGTGCTTTTCGGCAGTGGTATGCCACGCATGCGGGCTGGATTGACGATTATGCTTTATTCATGGTCATCAAACAGCGGCACGAATGTCTGCCGTGGTTTGAATGGCCGGAACCCTTGCGGCGACACGATGCTGTCGCGTTGGCGGATTTTCGTCGGCAAAACGAAAAAGCCGTAAATAAACAGATTCGTCAGCAGTATCAGCTGTATTCGCACTGGCAGACATTGCGCTCCTACGCGCACGGACGAGGCTTGATCCTGTTCGGGGATATGCCGTTGTTTGTGGCACACGACAGTGCTGACGTGTGGTCGCACCCGGAGTGCTTTTTGCTGGACGAAAAAGGACAACCAACGCTGGTTGCCGGCGTGCCGCCTGATTATTTCTCGATTACCGGTCAGCGATGGGGTAATCCACAGTACAATTGGAATCAATTGCAACGGGATGGTTTTTCTTGGTGGCAGGACAGGTTGCGCTATAATTTCGAATGTTTTGATTGGATGAGACTGGATCATTTTCGTGGGCTGGCTGCGTCATGGATGATTCCGGTTGATAGCGCCACGGCGGTTGATGGGCGCTGGCAGGTGGTTCCGGGAGAGGCGCTGTTGGCTGCTATTGAAGCGCAATTGGGGCACGTGAAATTGGTCGCAGAAGATTTGGGCGTCATCACACCGGATGTAAACGCTTTGCGTAACAAATTCGATTTGCCTGGCATGAGTGTGTTGCAATTTGCTTTTGATGCATATGCAGATAATCCGCACAAACCGCAAAATGTGATGGAAGACCGGGTGTTCTATACCGGTACACACGACAACAATACCTCGATGGGTTGGTTTGATAGTCTGGATATGGCGACACAGGCCGTCGTGCTCGCCGTATTGGGGATACGTCATCGGGTTGATGTGGTGCCCGCGATGATTGCAACTGTACTGAGCAGTCGAGCCAGACTCGCCATGATACCCATGCAGGATTTATTACAGCTAGGTAGCGAGGCACGCATGAATACCCCGGGAACCGTCGATGGCAATTGGCGCTGGCGGTTTGACTGGACGCAGATCCCCGATACATTGTCGGTAGAAATGCGGAAAAAATTAAATGAGACAGGGCGTATCGGGCATGCATGAAATAACGAGAAAATTACGCGAGGGTCGTCTACATGATCCATTTGCTTTGCTTGGCTGGCATCGTCAAGCTGCTCACTGGTTATTGCGAGTGTGGCTACCCGAGGCGCAGGTAGTCAAATGGCCAGACGGACAATTGTTCGATACCTATGAACAGGATGGGTTGTTCCAATGGCAGGGGGAAGAAAAACCTGCAGCTCATCCATCGCTGCTCTGGCAAGACAAGTCCATCGGACATTGGCACACGTTTATCAGTCCTTACTCGTTCTCACCACAGATCGGCGAACTGGATTTGTATCTGTTTGGTGAGGGACGACATCACCACCTGTGGCAAATATTGGGGAGCCGGGAAATTGCCATTGATGGTATCACCGGCGTGTTGTTTGCTGTTTGGGCGCCCGGGGCGCAACGCGTCAGTGTGGTCGGAGATTTTAATTACTGGAATGGCATTACGCATCCGATGCGAATTCGTGGACAAAGCGGCGTCTGGGAACTGTTCTTGCCAGGCTTGTGCGCCGGAATGGCGTACAAATATGAAATCATTGGTCCGCACGGACAATTGTCCATCAAGGCAGACCCTTGCGGTCAACAGGGTTTTCTGCGACCGGAGACAGCTTCGCGTATTCCGGATGTTTCGCGGCATGTCTGGCGTGATACAGCGTGGTTGTCAGCGCGCGAACAGTTTGATTGGCAGCATATGCCGATCAGTATTTATGAATTGCATCCCGGTTCCTGGCGTCGCCATGAAGATGGCAGTTTTTATGACTGGGCCGAACTGGCGCAGCAGTTGATTCCTTACGTAAAAAATCTCGGGTACACGCATATTGAATTGTTGCCGATTTCCGAGCACCCGCTCGACGAGTCATGGGGTTATCAAGTTTCTGGTTATTTTGCGCCCACGGCTCGATATGGTGGTCCGGATGCTTTGCGGGCGTTTATCGATGCGTGCCATGCTGAACAGATCGGTGTGCTGCTCGATTGGGTGCCGGCGCACTTTCCCCGCGATGATTTTGCGTTGGCGCGGTTTGTTGGTGAACCTGTATACGAACATGCCGATCCTCGTCGCGGAGAGCACAAAGAATGGGGAACACTGGTATTTGACTATGGGCGCCACGAAGTCCGCAATTTTCTGATTGCCAATGCCCTGTACTGGATTCAGGAATTCCATTTTGACGGATTGCGGGTAGACGCGGTTGCGTCGATGATTTATCTGGATTATTCCCGTAAGGATGGGGAATGGGCGCCTAACCAGTTTGGTGGCAGGGAAAATCTGGAAGCGTTGGCTTTCTTGCGCGAACTGAATACGGTGATTCATGGCCAGTTTGCTGGTGTACTGACGATTGCTGAAGAATCAACGGCTTGGCCAATGGTGTCACGTCCAGTCGAGTTGGGTGGGCTGGGTTTTTCCATGAAATGGAATATGGGGTGGATGAATGACAATCTGGTTTATATTGCCCAGGATCCTGTACATCGCAAGTATTATCACAACCAATTAACCTTTAGTCAGATTTACGCGTATACGGAAAATTTTGTGTTGCCTTTGTCCCATGATGAAGTGGTGCACATGAAAGGCAGCCTGCTGGATAAAATGCCCGGCGATTATTGGCAGCGCTTTGCCAATTTGCGTCTGTTCTATGCCTGGCAATACGCACATCCGGGCAAGAAGTTGCTGTTCATGGGGGGGGAGTTTGCCCAGTGGAATGAGTGGCGTGTCAGTGGTGCGTTGGACTGGGAATTGGTGGGATTTCCAATTCATGCCGGTGTGATGCGTCTGGTGACCGATTTGAACCGAATATATCGCATGGAAACGGCGTTGCACCGGCATGATTTCGATGCGCAGGGTTTTTCGTGGATTGATTGTCATGACAGCGATCAGTCTGTGTTGAGTTTGATGCGTCGCGCTGACGATGACATCGTGGTGGTGGTATTGAATTTTACACCGGTTCTGCGGGAAAATTACCGTATCGGGGTGCCACGTGCTGGTGAATACGCGGAGTTTCTGAATACAGATTCGGAATTTTATGGTGGTAGTAATGTGGGCAATGCCGGATTGTTGGTGAGTGAAGCGACGGCCTGGATGGGTTTTGAGCAATCGCTGGTATTGCAAGTGCCGCCGTTGGGCGCGATATTTCTGAAATTGACGGTACATTGACATGGGTGTGCATAGTGTAATGCGGGTGCTGTGTGCGGTCAGCGAGGTATATCCGCTGACCAAAACAGGCGGTTTGGGTGATGTCGCCTACAGTTTGCCTCATGCCTTGCACCGAGTTGGCGCGGATGTGCGTCTGGTTTTGCCCGCGTATCGCTCCGTGTTGATGCAATTGACGAGTATTCGCATTCTCGGTTGGTTAATGCTCGTCGGGGCAGAGCGGGAACATTCGGTGCGTATTCTGGAAACACGCCCGGAAGGATTTGATTTTCCGGTCTGGTTGGTGGATTGTCCGGTTTTGTTTGATCGTCCCGGCAATCCATACGTCGATGAAGATGATCGCAATTGGCCGGACAACGCTGAGCGGTTTGCCGTACTGTCCCGTGCCGTGGTTGCCCTGGCACAGGACAGGCTGTCCATTGGGTGGACACCAGATGTTGTGCATGCGAACGATTGGCAAACAGGACTGGTGCCGGCACTGTTGTCTAATATCCCGCAACGGCCAAAATCGATTTTCACCATTCATAACCTTGCTTATGGTGGACATTTCAGTCTGGAAACGTATCATGCATTAGGTTTGCCGCGCGCGTGGTGGCGGGTGGATGGTATCGAATTTTACGGCGGGTTTTCCATGCTGAAAGCTGGCATTGTTTATGCTGATGAAGTGACAACGGTCAGTCCGACGTATGCCAGAGAGATTTGCACTGCAGAGTATGGTTGTGGGTTGGAGGGAGTGTTGCAGGTATTTCGCCAGAAATTGCATGGAATTTTGAATGGTATCGATGAATCCGTATGGGATCCACAAACGGATCCGTATTTGTCAGCGCATTATTCGGCAGAACGTCGTCATCCAGGCAAGATATTGAATAAACAGGCAATTCTTCATCATTTCAATATGTTTTGTGATGAGCGATGCTTGCAAGTGCCGCTGATTGGCATGGTTAGCCGCCTGGTGGCGCAAAAAGGGGTGGATTTGGTGTTGGCAGCAATGCCACATTGGCTGGAACATACTGATGCGCGTTTCGTGATCGTGGGTAGCGGGCAGACAGAATATGAGCAGCAGTGGCTGGCGTTGCAGGCGCAATACCCACAGCGTATCGGGGTTTTTATTGGCTATGACGAGATGTTGGCGCATCTGGTCGAGGCGGGCGCAGACATGTTTCTCATGCCATCACGTTTTGAGCCTTGCGGGTTGAATCAGATGTACAGTTTACGTTATGGCACGCCGCCTGTCGTGTATCGCACCGGCGGGTTGGCAGATACCGTGTTTGATGCGACTGATGAGCATGTTGCGGCAGGTATTGCGAACGGGTTTGTGTTTGATGAAATGAGTGTGGCAGGATTACAGGATGCCGTTGCGCGCGCATTGGCATGTTATGCACAACATCGGCGCTGGCAGGCGTTGCAGCGCACCGGGATGAGGCAGTCATTCGGTTGGGATCATAGTGCGGCTGCCTATATGGCACTATATCGTGGATTACCTGCTCTGCGGGAAAAAGTGTGAGGAATTGAAGTGATCAAGACCGGAAAATACGAAACCATTCGTTATCGACCTTATCGTCTGGAGCCCCTGCCTAATGATGCAGCCTCCATTGGCAGTGATTTCAAGCATTACATGTCATACCGCCTGGGGCGTTTTCCCGGTTGTGCTTCCATCTACATTTATGAAGCGCTGGCGTACACAGTACGGGATCGCCTGATGGGTGATTGGCGGCATACCTGGAATCAGCAATGGAGCCCGGGCGTGCGTCGTGTTCAGTATATGTCGATGGAGTTTTTGATTGGTCGGGCTCTGGGCAATCATTTATTGAATATGGGTATTGAAACCGAGACCGCACAGGCCATGCTGGACTATAGCTATAAACTGGAGGAAGTGGCCGAGGATGAGTTGGATGCCGGTTTGGGTAACGGCGGTCTTGGCCGTCTGGCGGCGTGTTTCATGGACAGTTGCGCGACCATGGGATTGCCGGTCATGGGATATGGTATCCGTTACGAATATGGCATGTTCCGTCAGTATATCGAAAACGGTTTTCAGAAAGAGGCCGCAGATTTATGGCTGCAAAATGGCAATCCCTGGGAGGTTGAGCGTATCGAATACAGCCAGATCGTGCATTTTGGCGGACATACCGAGCAATATACCGGCGAGCATGGACATTTGCGCGTGCGCTGGATGAATACCAACGATGTGGTGGCCATCCCGTTCGACATGCCGATTTCCGGTTATCGCAACCACACTGTCAATACGTTGCGCTTGTGGAAAGCTGCTGCAACCGATGAATTCAATCTGGCGGAATTCAATGCGGGCAGTTATACGGAAGCGGTGCAGTCAAAAAATCAGGCTGAAGATATTTCCATGGTGCTGTATCCGAATGACAGCAGCGAGAATGGCAAGGAATTGCGTTTGCGGCAACAATATTTTCTTGCTTCGGCCAGCCTGAAAGATGCTTTTCGGGTGTCCATGCGGCACGGCCCTTTCGATTTGCAGCGTTTTGCCGAAGAAAACCTGTTCCAGATGAATGATACCCATCCGACGATCGCCGTAGCTGAAATGATGCGGTTGTTGCTGGATATTCACCATGTCGAGTGGGATGCCGCCTGGGCAGCGACGACACGTTGTATGGCATATACCAATCATACGTTGTTGCCGGAGGCGCTGGAAAAATGGCCGGTTGCCCTGTTTGAGCGTCTGTTGCCCCGTTTGCTGGAAATCGTGTATGAGATTAATGCCAAATTTTTGAGCGCGGTTTCCATGAAGTGGCCGGGTGATACGGAACGCCTGAAACGTCTGTCCATTATTGAGGAAGGCCCGGTGCGCCATGTGCGCATGGCATGGCTTGCCATCGTGGGTAGCTGTTCGGTGAATGGTGTGGCTGCCTTGCATTCCCGTCTGCTCAGCGAAGGGTTGTTTCATGATTTTTATCAATTGTGGCCGGAGAAATTCAACAATAAAACCAATGGCGTTACACCCAGGCGTTGGGTAGCACATGCCAATCCGGCGATGACCGCACTGATTTCCGAGTTCATCGGTGATGGCTGGATAGCGGATTTCAGCCAGATAAGTCAGCTCAAACCTTTTGCTGACACTAAACATGCCGCATTTCACGGGCGATGGAGAGAAATCAAACGTGCCAACAAAGAGCGGTTGGCTTGTATTGTGGCGGCGGAATGTGGTGTCGAGTTCAATCCGGATGCGTTATTTGACGTGCAGGTAAAGCGGATTCACGAGTACAAACGCCAGTTATTGAACGTACTGCACATGATTCATCTTTATTTGCGTATCAAGCACGGGAAGGCTGAAAACTGGGTCAACCGTTGCATATTGGTCGGGGGAAAGGCAGCACCCGGCTACCGCATGGCGAAGAAGATCATCAAACTCATCAACAACGTGGCGCAGGTGGTGAACGCCGACCCCGATGTTGGCGATAAACTGAAAATCGCCTTCTTGCCAAATTATCGTGTTTCCAGTATGGAAGTGATTGCACCGGCTACGGATTTATCCGAACAGATTTCGACCGCAGGCAAGGAAGCTTCCGGAACCGGCAACATGAAATTCATGATGAATGGCGCGGTGACCATTGGAACGTATGATGGCGCCAATATTGAAATTCTGGATGCTGTCGGAAGCGATAATTTTTTTCTGTTCGGTTTGCGTGCTGACGAGGTTGATGATTTGCGCCATACGTACCGGCCATGGGAGTATCTTGAAAAAGATGAGGAACTGGCGGCGGTGCTGGATTTGCTGCGCAGCGGACACTTCAGTCTGAATGAATCCGGTATTTTTAATGCCGTACTGGATGCCTTGTTGAGTCCATCCGATCCTTGGATGGTGCTGGCGGATTTTCGTGCATATGTCGATGCGCAACAGCAGGTGTCCACTGCGTGGCAGGACACCGAACGTTGGACCCGCATGAGTATCTTGAACACCGCCTCCAGCGGCTTCTTTTCCAGCGATCGCACCATACAGGAATACAATCGCGATATCTGGAAGTTGAAACCGTTGGCGGTGGACGGGTGATTTATCTGAATCGAATCAGCGTCCGCGTCCGCCGCTGCGATGCGGGCTGGCTGGTGCGCGTGCTGCGGGTTTATGGGTTGGACGGGAAGGAGTATTGCCTGCCGGGCGGCGATTCTGACCACCCGGATTGCCGCTACGCTGGCTGCCATTTAATATCGGTTCGGCCTTGATGCGAGGGTCGATTTCAAAACCGGGGAAGGTTTCTGCGATAATTCGGGTTTTGGTCAGGCGTTCGATAGCGGTGAGTAGCTTGAGTTCGTCCACGCAGACCAGCGAAGTGGCTTCCCCTTCATGTCCTGCCCGGCCTGTGCGTCCGATGCGGTGCACATAATCTTCAGCGACGTTGGGCAGCTCAAAATTGACGACGTGCGGCAATTCGCTAATGTCGATGCCACGCGCGGCAATGTCGGTGGCAACCAGTACTTGTAACGTACCTGTCTTGAAGGTTTTTAATGCGTTGGTGCGGGCGGATTGACTTTTGTTGCCATGAATCGCCATGGCCGGAATGCCGTCACTATCAAGGTGCTCGGCCAGACGATTTGCCGCGTGCTTGGTGCGCGTGAACACCAATACCTGAAACCAGTTGTTGTCTTTAATGAGTTTGGTGAGTAATTCACGTTTGCGTTCCCGGTCAACCGCCCAGGCTTTTTGTGCCACCAGTGTGGTTGTCGCGTTGCTGCGCGCGACTTCAACCGTGACCGGTTGAATCAGCAAACTGCCGGCCAGTGTTTTTATCTCGTCCGCAAACGTTGCTGAAAATAACAAGGTTTGACGTTGCTTTGGAATTACCGCCATGATTTTTTTGATATCGCGAATGAAGCCCATGTCAAGCATGCGGTCTGCTTCGTCCAATACCAGAATTTCCACCCGCGATAAATCGACGGTTTTTTGTTGCAGGTGATCCAGCAATCGCCCCGGTGTGGCGACCAGAATGTCGACATGACCGCGCAATTTTTGTATTTGTGGGTTGATATTCACGCCGCCGAACATCATCATCGAAGTGAGCGGCAGATACTTGCCATATTCGCGCACACTTTCTTCGACTTGCGCAGCCAGTTCGCGCGTTGGTACGAGAACCAGTGCGCGGATTGGCGCGCGGCCCCCTGTTTTGGCGGGGGTCATGGTTAAGCGGTGCAGAATTGGTAGCACGAATCCCGCTGTTTTGCCGGTGCCGGTCTGTGCGCCGGCCAGTAAATCACTGCCAGCAAGTACCACCGGGATGGCTTGCGCCTGAATGGGGGTTGGGTTGGTGTAACCGCGTTCGGTAACGGCGCGAAGAATGGCTTCGGATAAGCCTAGCGTAGCAAAAGACATAAAATTCCTGAGAAACAGACAGCCCAGCGTTGTATGCAACGTCAGTCTAAGGGCGGACAAAGGTGGAGAATAGATCAGAATCGCTATGCGAAGACTGGAACGAACATAACGGGTGGGCTCATTGTACCAGAAGTCAACGGATTTTGTGGAAGTAATAAAATGCTGGTTGCCAGGAGCGGGTCGAATTTGGTCAG
>JAJYHV010000009.1 GCA_021790515.1 Pseudomonadota bacterium | reverse complement strand
TCCATCAGGGCTCGCAGACAGAAAAACCGTCTGCAATAAAGCCGGATATAAGACTGCAACCGATTCAAGTTTTTCCAAACACGCAATATCTCTTGCAAAACGGGAGGCGTCCATATAAGCGCTGATTCATTCCTCCACGTGGAGGAATGAATCAGCGCTTCCTTGAAAAAACATATCGGCAACCGGTGTAAGGAAATGTCCATTGAGTTCGACTACTGCTCAGTCAGACAATATTTTTCAGAGAAAACTGTCAAGACAACCGAAAGTTCATCCGAATTAGCAATTAGGTCACCGGCCTGAAGGCCGGGGTTTCAGACCAAAAAGGAAACAGGATGAAACAGATTGGGATGATGCTCAAAGACCCAGCCAAAGTCAACGCATTTGAGGCGGCAATGGCACAGCGTAATTCCTGACGGTAAACTCGGGACAAGACAATGACCTTGTCCCGATTAATTTGCACTGATTTTTAATCAGAAAGTGTCTCTCATGAACTCACCTAATCAACCATACGCTGTCGGCATCGGTTTGCGCCAACCGCACTATAAAACTTTTCGGGCTACGCGCCCCGCTGTGGACTTCATTGAAGTGCATTCGGAAAATTTTTTCAACCCGCATGACGCCGCTTTCCAGGTATTGACAAGCGTTCGGGCTGATTATTCGGTAAGTTTGCACGGCGTGGGACTCGCATTGGGGTCAGCCTGCGGAATAGACGCACAGCATTTGGAACAGCTTGCTGCGCTGGTTGAGCGCATCGATCCTGTGCGCGTATCGGATCATGCGAGCTTTGCCCGGGCGCCTTGGCAGCAAGCTGGTGTAATACATGCCAACGATCTTCTTCCGGTGGCCTTTACCCAAGCCTCCATGGCGATTTTTTGCGCGAATGTGCAACAGGTCCAGGAGCGTCTGCGCCGCCCTGTTTTAGTGGAAAATCTCAGTGCCTATCTGAATTTTGTCGAACGCGATTTCAGCGAGCCGGAATTCTTTACCGAACTGTCTCGTCGCACTGGCTGCGGACTACTGCTGGATGTGAACAATTTGATGGTCAATGCCATTAACGCCAAAGCACCCTCTCCGCTTGAGGCGGTTTGTGCCTGGCTGGACGAATTATTCGAACTTGCCCCGACGGGATTAGTAGGCGAGATTCACTTGGCCGGTCACAGCACCCAAGCGGGTTTGGTCATCGACGACCATTCAACCGTTGTTTCTCCGGCTGTTTGGGTGGCTTACGCTCGCGTTTTACAACTATTCGGCACCATACCGACTTTGATTGAGTGGGACGACCAACTGCCCACCCTGGACATCTTGCTGGCCGAAGCACATCAAGCGCTGGCACTGATGACTAAAAATTCAGCAGAAAAATCTTTTCCACACCCCGAATTACGACAACAAGCCAATGCAATCAAAGCGACGCAGGGGACCTTGTCATGACTGACCTGAACGACAAGTTACTCGGCACCGAACAATCTTCACTTGGGGATATACAAGCAGAAACGCAGCGCCAGCAAGATTTGGTAGCCGCCATTTTTTCATCTCATGCGCCCACTGAGCCCGCCACCGGAATGGGTTTACTTGAACAAGGGCAACGTTGGTCGGCAGGCATCGCCGCTTATCGTGGTAACGGTTTGTCGCATGCCATCGCTGCACTGCGGATACAATTTCCTACGGTACTGGCGATGCTGGGCGATACCGCATTCGATGCTGTGTGCGCACGCCACTGGCGCCAACGGCCACCCAGACAAGGCGATTTAGCCAAAGTCGGCACCGAATTCGCAACGACAGTCGCCGAACTAAACGAACTCGCTCCCTGGCCATGGCTGGCGGACAGTGCGCGGCTGGATTGGGCATTATGGCAAGTATTATTTGAACCATCTGCCTTGCTCACAGAAATGGATCTGCGCCGTCTCGCCAATGATGATCCCGGCCAACTACGCATCCAGCTCGCCGCCGGAACCCGTTTCATTCAATCACCCTGGCCGCTGGTCACCCTAAGACAGCTTAACCTTGCGCCAGAGCCCGATTCCCAAGCACTGCAAGAGGTGTTACTAGCTCCCAAAGAATATGCCTGGGTATGGCGCGAAGGATACGAAGCGCACTGCATGGCGATACCGGCGTGCGAAGCCGCGTGGATAATCGCCATACAATCTTGCCCTTCGCTGGATGCAGCGCTTGATAGCACATCTGACGAAATGGATTTTTCTGCATGGCTAAATAATGCAGTAAGGCATGGCTGGATTGATCATGTACAAGCATTGTGAAAGGACTGTAAATGCTTCGCTTTAACAGCAGACTGACAACTATATAACATGTCGGACAGCGCGTAAATTTTCTACATCATGACAAAATCAGCGCGCAGCAAGAACGCCGAGAATGCTTGTACTAAAAGCAATTCTTGAAATTTATCGCTGGAATACGCGCTGATTCATGGAAAACATTTGACGCTGATTGACAGGCAGGAGCCATATTACTGTTTAGAAAGTAAAATCTTGCGCGTTTGCTACATAATACCGCTTTCAACCTTCGTGCATCATCAGCATGTACTGAATTCTCATGGTGATCGCGCTCCCCACGATGAAACCAAACAGGGCGATAAACGAGCCAAGCGCTAAGGTGGAGACACCGGTGATGCCTTGACCGATGGTACAACCCAAGGCCAACACACCGCCGAAACCCATCAGTACTGCGCCAACGATATGGCTGATGAAATCTTTGCCCGATGCGAACCATTCGATGCGAAAACTGCGCGACAACAGCGACCACGCCAGCGAACCGGCGATCACACCGAGCACCGCCATCACGCCGAAGGTCAGCATCTCATGTTTGAAGCCGGATGCAGCATAGCCCAGCGTTTGCCCCATGGGGTTGATGAAGGTGAACGATTGCACACTAAGCGCGCGGCTACTGGCCGGTTTGCCGACGTCAGAATTGGCAAAAAAATCCCACTGCTGCACGTAATCAGCCAGCGTATGCGCTTCGCCATCGACTTTGACCATGACGTTACTGGCGACATACCAGGCGCCAAGTACGGCCAAACCAACGACCAGACCACCAAGGATGTTGTCGCGGTTACTGCGGAAATCGGCTGACTTGAATACCCAGATCAGTATCGCCAACCCCAGCACACCGCCGATGACGAGACGTGCCTTGACTGCCCCAGCGGCCCCGGCAACCAGTGTACCCAGGTCTTGATGGCCGCTAAGCGTGATGGCCAGCGGACGCAGCCAGCCAAGAAACAGGACGCTAAACAAGGTCTTGTCCGAACCGGGGAACGGGTTGGTCATGAAATAGGCAATCACGCTGATGATGAGCAACACGAAAATCGACTTGATATTGCCGCCACCGATACGGATCAGCGTTTTGTTGCCGCAGCCCGAGGCAAGGGTCATCCCGACGCCGAACATCAACCCGCCAAGCAGGTTTTCGGCCCAAATGAACTGCGCACCCCGATACGGCGGAAACGATACATCCGGATTGACTTTTCCGAAGTACTCCAGCACCACCACGCCGATCATGGCGACAGCAATGGCCAGAAACCACGCACGCATGCGCCCGGTATCACCCATGTTGACCCAGTCGGATACGGCACCCATGGTGCAGAAATTGGTCTTGTTGACGACGGCGCCGAGGATGAACGCAATGCCAAAAGTGAGCCAAAGAAAGGCGGATTGCGCCTGAGCAAAATTGTCAAAATTCATGTTATCTCCATCCGGTGATGCGTGCACTGGACGTGTACGCGTTTTTTATAATGCTGTTTTGTGGTTTTATCGTATTGGCACACCGCCAACAGGATTCAGTTTATCCTGAACCGGGTTCCAAGCGCAAGTTGGCAGAATTGATGGTTGAGTCTGTAAATGACTGTAAATAATTTGGTGGGTAGCCATTGCCACTGAACTTGACGAAATACTGTCTTGACGAAAGAGTTCGCTTAGCCGTGAGCGCGAAACTGCCACACCCACAAAATTCCGGCGCGGTGACATTTACCTGATCTCGCTTGAGCCGACCGAGGGGCGCGAACCACGCGGCAGCAGCCCCGCATGCTCGATTTTGGTGCTCGCAATGCGCACAAGATAGACACCTTGCCAACATCGATCATGAAAGAAGCACTGACAAAACTTGCCACGATTTTCGAATAGTGGATTGAAATGCACTTCAAATTGCTGCGCCAGTTCGGCCAGCGTGTTGTCTCCCGCCATGGCGGCCGGCGTCACCTTTGCCTTGAAAACCGGGTAGGTGCGTCTCGTTCTTTTTGCTGTTACTTGCCCCATTTTCCGCCCATTCGTGCACTATAATATCAGCAGGGCATCCAAAAAACTGTTCAAGTTTCCTGGATCGCTTCTCACTATCAATGGCGATATCAATGGCGATATCAATGGCGATGTGGTATCACCCCCAAGGCTTGATGGGTGAAGTTTGATTTATCGGACGCCAATTCGGGATTTTTACGTCCTGGGAAAGCGTGGATAGAAAATTTTTGCACGATGAAATTATTTGCAATAGTGTTATTTTTCAAGTTGAAAATGAGCTGGTCAAGTAATGGAACTAAGTGCCTTTAAACTCCGTCTGACGTGGGATACTGTTTATATGGCACACAATTTGCTGCGGTATATATAACACCCGATTATCCAACCGACAGGAGTGTTCGTCATGGGTTTATTTAATCAGTACATCGAACGTTATCGCCGCGCAGAAGAAGAATACTCGCTGGAAGAGTTTCTGGATATCTGCAAGAACGATCGCATCGCTTATGCCAGTGCCGCCGAACGCATGCTGGCGGCAATAGGAGAAGCGGAATTACTTGATACCCGGCAGGATGCACGCATGTCGCGCATTTTTTCCAATCGGGTGATCAAGGTTTATCCTGCATTTCGCGATTTTTACGGCATGGAAGAGACCATAGAGCAGATCGTGGCTTATTTTCGTCATGCCGCGCAAGGTTTGGAAGAGCGCAAGCAGATACTCTATCTGCTGGGACCAGTGGGTGGCGGCAAGTCGTCGCTGGCGGAAAAACTCAAACAACTGATGGAAAAAGCGCCGTTCTATGCCATCAAGGGTTCACCAGTGAATGATTCGCCGCTGTCGTTGTTTTCGGCGGACGAAGACGGCAATATTTTGGAGCAGGACTATGGTATCCCGCGCCGCTATCTGGGCAAAGTGTTGTCACCCTGGGCGGTCAAGCGTCTACATGAATACAATGGTGACATCACCCGGTTCCGCGTCATCAAACGCTGGCCATCAGTGCTTGGGCAGATGGGGATTTCCAAGACCGAACCGGGTGACGAAAACAACCAGGATATTTCCTCGCTGGTGGGCAAGGTCGATATCCGCAAGCTGGAAAAATTTTCCCAGGACGATGTTGACGCCTACAGTTTTTCTGGCGGTTTGTGCCTTGCCAATCAGGGTTTGATGGAATTTGTGGAGATGTTCAAAGCACCGATTAAAGTGCTGCATCCATTGCTGACCGCTACGCAGGAAGGTAATTACAAAGGCACCGAGGGCTTCGGGGCGATTCCGTTCGACGGCATCGTATTGGCACACAGCAACGAATCGGAATGGATGACGTTTCGCAACAACAAGAACAATGAGGCGTTTCTTGACCGTATTTATATCGTCAAGGTGCCGTATTGCTTGCGCGTTTCCGAAGAAGTGAAAATCTATGAAAAGCTGATGCAGCACAGCTCGCTGGCGGAAGCGCCATGCGCCCCGGGCACGCTGGAAATGCTGGCGCGGTTTTCGGTGCTGACACGGCTGAAAGAACCGGAAAACTCCAGCATCTACTCGAAGATGCGGATTTACGATGGCGACAATCTCAAGGATACCGATCCCAAAGCCAAGAGTTATCAGGAGTACCGTGATTTCGCCGGGGTGGATGAAGGCATGACGGGGATTTCCACACGCTTTGCATTCAAAATCCTGTCCCGCGTGTTCAATTTTGATCATACCGAAGTCGCCGCCAATCCTGTACATCTGATGTACGTACTGGAACAGCAGATCGAGCAAGAACAGTTTTCAGCCGAAATCGAGCAGCGTTATGTGACGTATTTGAAAGAATTTTTGTCGCCGCATTATGCCGAATATATCGAGAAAGAATTGCAGACCGCATACCTCGAGTCCTATTCGGAATATGGACAAAATATTTTTGACCGTTACGTGACCTACGCCGACATGTGGATACAGGATCAGGAATATCGCGACCCGGATACGGGCGAGAGCCTGGATCGCGGTCAACTCAACGCCGAACTGGAAAAAATAGAAAAACCGGCCAGCATTGCCAATCCAAAGGATTTTCGCCACGAGATAGTGAATTTTGTACTACGGGCGAGGGCGCAGAATCATGGCAAAAATCCGGCTTGGACGAGTTATGAAAAGCTCCGTGTGGTCATAGAAAAACGCATGTTCTCCAGCACCGAAGACCTGCTGCCCGTGATTTCCTTCAACGCCAAGGCTTCCAGCGAAGAACAGAAAAAGCACCACGATTTCGTTCAGCGTATGGTGAGCAAGGGTTACACGGATAAACAGGTGCGTCTGTTAGCAGAATGGTATCTGCGCGCACGCAAGACTTCCTGACAGGATTGCCACCATGAGCCAGCTCGTTGATCGTCGATTGTCTGGTAAAAACCGTAGCGCCGTGAATCGCCAGCGTTTTCTGCATCGCTATAAGGCGCAGATACGCAAGGCGGTGACGGATTCGGTGTCGAGTCGTCGCGTGAGCGATCTGGAACGTGGAGAAAAAATCTCCATTCCAGCCAAGGATATGTCGGAACCGATTTTCCATCATGGACCAGGTGGTCAGCGCAATATAGTCCATCCTGGCAACCGTGAGTTTGTGCGTGGCGACAAGGCGGATCGTCCTGACGGCGACGGCGGAGGCAGTGGTGCATCACAAGATGCGCAGAGCATGGATGACTTCGTGATAGAACTGACCCGCGAAGAATTCATGGATTACTTTTTCCAGGATCTGGCACTGCCGGACATGGTGAAAAAACAGCTCGCCAAAGCACCCGAGGTGAAGCGTGTCCACACTGGTTTTGTCAGCCAAGGCAATCCCTCCAATCTGCATGTGGTGCGGTCAATGAAGCAGGCGATAGGTCGCCGCCTGGCGATGTCATCCAGCCCGCGCGAGGCGTTGCGTGAAGCCGAGGCCGCACTGGCAGAATTGACGCAACAAGGCCGCGATGCGAGTGATGAAGCCTGTGTGCTACGCGAAGAAATCATGCATCTCAAGGCGCGTATCGCTGCTGTGCCGTTTATCGACACATGGGATTTGCGCTACGCCAATCGAGTTGACAAGCCAATACCGAGCAGTCAGGCGGCGATGTTCTGTCTGATGGACGTGTCTGGCTCTATGGATGAGGACCGCAAAAGTATCGCCAAACGCTTTTTCATGCTGCTGTACCTGTTTCTGACCAAGAATTACGAACGCATTGATGTGGTGTTCATTCGTCACCATACGACGGCCAAAGAAGTTGATGAAGAAGATTTTTTCGCTTCTCGCGAATCTGGCGGCACAGTGGTATCCAGTGCGCTGCTACTGATGCGCGACATCATCAACGAGCGTTACCCGACGGACAGTTGGAATATTTATGCTGCACAAGCATCGGACGGCGACAATTGGGAAAACGACTCATCGCGCTGTCGTGAATTATTAATACGCGACATTTTGCCACATATGCAATATTTTGCTTATGTGGAAATCGAGGCGGAACAGCCACAAAGCCTGTGGCGCGAGTATATACAGGTCAAGATGGCGAGTCGGCATTTTGCCATGCAGCGCATTTTAACGCTGGAAGACATTTACCCTGTATTTCGTGATCTATTCAAGAAAAAGGAGCTCGCATGATGACCGGGCATCCCCAGACTGACTTGCACCAACCACTTTCCCAGGGATCGGAATGGACTTTTGAGCTGCTTGAACGCTACGATCGCGAAATCGGCGAGGCAGCACGGTTCTTTGGACTGGACACCTACCCTAACCAGATTGAAGTCATTAACTCTGAGCAGATGATCGATGCCTATTCATCGGCCGGCATGCCTGTGGGTTACCATCACTGGAGCTACGGCAAGCAATTCTTGACGACGCAAAAAAGCTATCAACGCGGGCAAATGGGACTGGCGTATGAAATCGTCATCAACTCCAGTCCGTGCATTGCTTATCTGATGGAAGAAAACACCATGACCATGCAGGCGCTGGTGATTGCACATGCTGCATATGGGCATAACTCGTTCTTCAAGGGCAATTATCTGTTTCGCACCTGGACAGATGCTGAAGGCATACTCGATTATCTCGTGTTCGCGCGTAACTTTATCGCTGAATGCGAGCAACGCTACGGCGACGAGACAGTAGAAGCGATGCTGGATTCGTGTCATGCGTTGATGAATTATGGTGTGGATCGCTACAAACGTCCAGCCAAGCTGTCGATGGCAAAGGAGCAGGTGCGACGGGTCGAACGTGAAGACTATCTGCAATCGCAGATCAATGACTTGTGGCGCACCTTGCCTACCCGCCAAGTCACCCATGAACACCATAAAACCAGTCGTTTCCCAGCCGAACCACAAGAAAATCTGCTGTACTTCATCGAAAAAAATGCACCCAGACTGGAGCCATGGCAGCGTGAAATTGTACGTATTGTGCGCAAGATTGCCCAGTATTTTTATCCGCAGCGCCAGACTCAGGTAATGAATGAAGGCTGGGCAACGTTCTGGCACTACACCCTGCTCAACCATTTGTACGATGAGGGCAAACTCAGCGACGGTTTCATGATGGAATTCCTGCAAAGTCACACTAACGTGGTTTATCAGCCACCGTTTCATAGTCGGGGCTATAGTGGTATCAACCCCTATGCACTGGGGTTCGCCATGTTCAAGGACTTGCGTCGCATCTGCGAACATCCCACCGACGAAGACCGCAGGTGGTTCCCCGAACTGGTCGGGACCGATTGGAAACAATCACTTGATTTTGCCATGCGTAACTTCAAGGATGAAAGCTTCATCGCCCAATATTTATCGCCCAAACTGATTCGTGACTTCAAACTGTTCGCAATACGTGACGATGATACGGAAGAAAAGCTTGAAATCAGCGCCATCCACGATGATGCGGGTTATCACACTGTGCGCCAACGCTTGGCCGAGCAGTATGACCTGGGTAATCGTGAGCCCAATATCCAGGTCTATAACGTAGACATTTATGGTGATCGTGCTCTGACCCTGCGCCACTACGTACACGACCGCCGCCCGCTGGGCGACAGTACGAGTGAAGTGCTACGCTATATTGCCCATCTGTGGGGTTACCCAGTGCGCATGGAAAGTGTCGATCAGAATGGCGAAGTATCCTGAGAAGCGCTGATTGATAAGTTGATATACAATCATTTGTAACGCTGCCGATCTTTCTCCACTCCGGTCTGACCCAATCCGGGGCAATATAAACCTACGGAACCACTGATTTACTCCGCCATGAGTCGCGTTGCGGGTCAAATCGGGTGCTCGCTTCCTTGCACGGCTTGGCATCGTCGTCCCGGCTACGGCCTTCGTCATTCAACTCGCGATCATCAAGCTTCAAATAACCGATTTTTAACTGCCAAAATCGGTCGTATCTTCCACGACAGGTTCGTGATGTGCAACCCAGGCTTCATAACCTCCAGCCATCGAGACCGGATTATCGTAACCCATACGTTTCAACGTCTGGGCGGCGAGCGCTGAACGCCCTCCGGTGCGGCAATACACCAACAGGCGCGCTTGTCGGTCAGCCAACGCGGGATGATCGGTCGTTTTGAATTCCAGCACACCGCGCGGGATGCTCGCAGCCCCCGGCAAACTGCCGTTCAAAAACTCATGCTCCTCACGCACATCAATAATGGTAACGCCGTCGGCCAACCATTCCAGTGCGGTCAATACGTCTATTTCTTTGATTTCTGCTTTTGCCTGTTCAACCAATTGCTTGGGTGTCATCATTTTTCATTTCCATCCATTCAATAACTATTCACTAACCGTCTCATTAACCGTCGTCATCTGCCCGACCGGCTTTTCTGTCTGATTGCGCATGTGGTCACCCACTTTGGCGAACGCCTGCATCAATTCCCGCTGTAATGCTTCATCCGGCACAGTTTCCTGTAATGCCTGTTGCATGCACATCATCCACTGATTACGCTCGTTCACGCCAATCGCAAAGGGAAGATGGCGTTGCCGCAGACGAGGGTGCCCATACTTCTCAACATACAACTGCGGGCCGCCAGTCCAACCGCTCAGAAACTCAACAAGTTTCTGCCCGATGTCTTCCAGATTACCCGCATGCATCTTACGAATGCCATACGCCTCAGGCAATTCATCCATGATTTTATAAAATCGTGCCACCAGGCGACGAATCGCCTCTTCGCCGCCCAAGCGATCATAATGGGTTTGTATCTTTGCTTCTGCCAACATATCACTACCCTCCACATTGCCGATTTGCCGGAACAGCGCAATCCATCATGCGCGGCTACGACAGTTTGAGATTGTGCATCAATGCAATGAATTCGTCATGCAATTTTCCTGCCAATTGCGTATTGATCGAACAATTGTCGAAAACAGATCATCACAACTCCTGTCATCGCCCGGTGATGATAGCCACTACACCCAAACCCATCAACACCCAGGCCAGAACGGGAGAAAACAGCCACCGCCACGCACGGCTTTGCGGATCAAAACCCATTCCATGCACGAAACCAGCGCAGATTCCCCAGATCAGCATGGTTAATATACCATGAGACATGTGCGCCAATGGTAACGGATACAGTGTTATCAACGTCGCCAGCGATGCGGCCATCAGCAAGGATAATCTGCGTGCCGTACCCGTATACATCTTTAACGCCGTTCTTCGTTGTGGCTTTCATCGGTCAGTTCGTTATTTTCGCCGTACACGGCATTCACAATGGCCAACAACACTGCCATGGCGACCCCCAAAATCCAGGCAAAATACCACATGTTTTTCTCCTTGATTTAACTCGGCTCAATATGTGGAATGATCGTTACGCTCGACAAAATCCAGCGTAATCTTGCCCGACATGACCCGATACGCCCAACTGGTGTAAAAAACCACTAATGGCAAAAGTATCAATGTGGCAAAAAACATCAACTCCAGCGTCATATGGGATGAAACGCTGTCCCACACTGTCAGGCTGGAACGGGGGTCCGTAGACGACGGCATGATAAACGGAAACATCGACACACCGGCTGTACCAATGATGCCCAGCATGCTCACGGCAGAGGAAACAAACGCCATGACGGGCTTGTTGGCCTTGGCGAACACGATTGACAACAATACGCCCGCAAAGCCCAACGCGGGCACAATCATGGTTAAAGGATATACCGAATAATTGTGCAGCCATGCACCCGCCTGCGCCACTACGGTTTTGCCCATGGGATTAGGCAGCGCATTGGGCAAGTCACCCCCGGTCAGCACAAATCCCTTGATGCTGAATGCCACCCACAAACCCGCCGCCGCAAAGGTGGCCAATGTCAACAAACCAAACAATATTGAAGCGTTCTGACTGCGCTTGTACACGTCACCTTCAGTGCGAATGAGCAAAAAATTGGCACCATGCATGACAATCATCGACGTGGACACCAAACCGGTCAGCAAAGCAAACGGATTGAGCAAAGCCCAAAAACTCCCGGTATAAAACGAACGCAAATCATTGTCAAAGTAAAATGGTACGCCTTGCAACAAATTACCAAATGCCACACCAAAAATCAGCGGAGGTACCGTTGCGCCAACAAACAAACCCCAGTCCCACGCGCTGCGCCAAGCGGAATTATCAATTTTCGAGCGGTAATCAAACCCGACCGGCCGAAAAAACATGGACCACAACACGGCTGCCATTGCCCAATAAAATCCGGAAAACGCAGTGGCATACACCAACGGCCAGGCCGCAAAAATTGCTCCACCCCCGGTAATGAACCACACCTGATTGCCATCCCAATGCGGGCCGACCGTGTTGATGACGACCCTTCGTTCGTCATCGCCTTTGCCCACGAAAGGCAGCAAAGTACCTACGCCCATGTCGTGACCATCCATAATGGCGAATCCAACCAGCAATACGCCGACAAATAACCACCAAATTACTTTCAGCATTTCATAGTCCAACATCGTAGGCCTCCAGTTTGTGTACTGTTCACAACGTCAACCCTTATTGCATCAAATCGGCATTCACGATCAGTCGGATTCGATTTATCACAATTGTTTGGCCGGAGCATGCATGGGAGCCGCCCCACCACCGTGCGGTTGGCCATGATTTTCGCCATGGTAGCGCCCGGTATGCAGACTGGATGGGCCTTGGCGGGCAAATTTCACCATCAGATACATTTCCACGATGAACAACCCGGTGTATAACAACACAAAGCCAATCAACGATCCATACACACTGGCAGTCGTCAACGAAGATGCGGAAAGATGGGTAGGCAATACTCCATAAATTGTCCAGGGTTGACGGCCATATTCCGACACGAACCAGCCGGTTTCTGCCGAAATCCAGGGCGCTGGAATAAACCACAACGCCCAGCGCAACAACCAGCGTTGTCGCATGAAGGTGTTCCTGACCGATGCATACAGCGCAACCGACATTAACGCCAGCATGGCAAAACCAAGGCCAACCATGATGCGAAAAGTCCAGAACAAGGGTGTTACGCGCGGCACACTCTCATTGACAGCCTGCTGAATCATGGCCGGTGTGGCTTTGCTGACATCTTCAGTATATTTCTTTAACAGCAAACCAAACCCTAAATATTTTTTGTACTGATCGAATTCAGTCTTGGCTTGCACATCAGCAGGATTTTTGCGCAAAGCTTCCATTGCCACTACCGCATGGATACCATCCAGAATATGCTGCCGGTTGCGCTCTTTGATTTCAGCGATGCCCGGAATCTGTTTGGTCAATGTGCGGGTGCCAATGATGCCCATGACGTAAGGAATCTCTACGGCCCAGTCATTTTTCTGCTTCGCTTCATTAATCCCGGCGATCAGATTAAATGATGCCGGAGCAGGTTCTGTGTGCCACATGGCTTCAATGGCAGCCAGCTTGGTCTCCTGATTTTCACCCACGGTATAGCCTGATTCGTCACCCAACACAATCACCGACAAAGCTGAAGCCAGACCAAAAGCAGCGGCAATGCGGAATGAGCGTTTGGCAAACTCGATATCACGTCCTTTTAACAGATACCAGGAAGAAATTCCCAGCACAAATACCGAAGCGGTCAGATAACCAGCGCTAACGGCATGCACAAACTTGTCCTGCGCCTGCGGATTGAAAACCACAGCCCAGAAGTCTGTCATTTCCATACGCATGGTCACCCAGGAAAAATCCGAGCCAACCGGGTTGTTCATCCAACCGTTGCCGATCAGAATCCACAACGCCGACAGATTGGAACCCAAAGCGACCAGCATGGTGACCATCAAATGCTTGACTTTGGACAACTTGTCCCAGCCAAAGAAAAACAGGCCGATGAACGTCGATTCCAGAAAAAATGCCATCAATCCTTCAATCGCCAATGGCGCACCAAAAACATCTCCCACATAATGCGAGTAATATGCCCAGTTTGTGCCGAACTGGAATTCCATGGTGATCCCGGTCGTAACACCGAGCGCAAAGTTGATGCCGAACAGCTTGCCCCAGAATTGGGTCATGTCTTTATAAATCTGCTTGCCGGTTACAACATAAGTCGATTCCATGATCACCAGAATAAAAGTCATGCCTAGCGTCAACGGGACAAACAGAAAATGAAACAATGCCACCACGGCAAACTGCAGTCGCGAAATGTCTACCAATTCGTTGCTGATCATTTTTAAGCTCCTTGACTTATGCCAGACAACCTGTTCCAAAAGCCACTTTTCTGCTCGCACCGCTTCATACAGAAGCACTCAACCCGAAGCACTCGTAAATGGTCGGAAAAAAAACCACCAGATAGCAAAAATGGCCACGAGTTTCAGCACGGTAAATACAACAATATGACGCCCTAACGGATGGTTCCACATCGCTTTCATCGATAGCCTCCTGACAGGATAACAACAAGCCAGCGCGACCTGTTGCGACAAATTGACGCAAACGTCCAACGCAAGTTATATACCAGATACCACCGCTATATCAGCCGCTATATCAGCCGCTATATCAACCACCATTGCCACGCTGTATCACACCCGTCCTTGCGACGAGATGAGTGAAAACAACTCACTCAAGGTCAGTCTGCGCAGTTGGCACAATCAGCGCACGTTGCCTCTGCACTATACGCCAACCGGTAAGGAACATGTCAATATCGAACTTGCTCCCATCCGCAGTCAGGCAGGAGAGACCACCTGTTTTGCCGAAACCATGTTTGAAAACGAACTCTTCAGTTACGAAAATGAACCTTTGTCAGTACCAATCAGCGCAAACAGAGAGTTGGTCGGATCCGCCAATGATGGCACCCTGTTTCTGGACGAAGTCGGTGACATTCTGCTCAACCTGCAAGTCAAGCTGTTACACTTGCTGGAAACCGGAACCTGTCGCCGCACCGGCGGCATCGGCGGCACCGAACCCTTGCGCGCCAGCTTCCGTCTCATTTCTGCCACCCACCGACCTCTGAAAGACATAGTGGATAAAGAACAGTTCCGTAAAGATTTAATTATCCTGTCAGTACATTTCCAATTCGTTTGCCCAGCCTGTCCGAACGCCGGGAAGACATCCCGCTGCTGGCGCAGTCATTGTTGCAACGTCTGCCGCCCAACAAGAAATTATCCCTGCATCGAGACAGCATCGCGCTGCTGATGCATGACGACTATCCGGGAAATATCCGTGAATTGCGCAATACTCTGGAACGCGCCAGCCTGCTCACCGACAACCATACCATTTTGCTGCAACATCTCGACATCCATGCAGAACAAAACCTCGTAACCGCGCCGCAGTCTTTTTTTGGCCAGAACATTCAACCGTTGGATGTCATGGAACAACACTATTTACAATGGGTGCTGACCCGAAGTGACGGTGACCGCAAAATTCTAGCCAAACAATTGGGTGCCAGCGAACGCACACTGTACCGTAAATTGCGCTGACCCGTGCTGATTGGCGCCGATTCGGATTATAATGTCCGCTTGCTTCTACCGGCAGACACCCATGCACTTCGATTCTCAACTGTTGACCAAATACAGCAAACCCGGCCCTCGCTATACATCTTACCCCACTGCTCCCTATTTCAGCACCGAGTTTGACAAGCAAGCCTGGCTGGAGGAAATCGCAGCTACCCAACACCAAAACCGGGATTTGTCGCTTTACGTTCACATTCCCTTTTGTGACACTCTGTGTCATTACTGTGGCTGCAACATGGTCGCCACCCGGAATTACCAACGCGCGACGGCGTATCTCGATTATTTGTTCCGTGAAATCGACCGAATGGCGCAACTCACAACTCCCGGTCGACTCGTGCGGCAGATTCATTGGGGCGGCGGCACACCCACCTACCTGCATCCAGACGACATCCGCCGCCTGTTTGCCCACCTCAAATCACACTTCAGCATTGCTGAAGATGCCGAAATCGGCTGCGAAGTCGATCCACGAGAACTCAGCGCGGCGCATGTCACCGCATTGGTTGAATCCGGTTTCAACCGTTTGAGCCTCGGAGTGCAGGAACTCGATGACAAGGTGCAGCAAGCCGTCAACCGCGTGCAGTCCGAAGCACTGATACGGGAAGTATACGGCTGGATGCGGCAAGCCGGCGTGGCCAGCATCAACATGGATCTGATGGTTGGCTTGCCATATCAGACCGTCGCCGGTTTTTCCGGCACGCTCGATCGCGTCATCGATATGGCGCCGGACAGACTGGCCGTGTTCAGTTATGCCCATGTACCCTGGCTGAAAAAACACCAGACATTGATTGTCGAAGAATCATTACCCGATCTTGCCACCCGCATCGCCCTGCAACAACTGCTGCTGGAACGCTTGGGGCAGGCAGGGTATGTCTACATCGGTATGGATCATTATGCCAAGCCGGACGACGAACTGGTCAAGGCACAACGCAACAAAACCCTGTACCGCAACTTTCAGGGCTATACCACCCACAAGAATTGTGACATTCTGGCCTTTGGCGTTTCTGCCATCAGCCAGACCGAAGAAGTCTACGTACAGAACGCCAAAAACCTGAATCATTATCAGGAACAGATTGATCTGGATGGTCTGGCCACCGAACGAGGTCTGCGTATCAGCGCCGAAGACCGGTTGCGCCGCGACGCCATCCTGAAACTGATGTGCGATCTGGAGTTGGACGGAAATGCATTTGGCGAACAATGGCAGATCGATTTTAACAGTCACTTTGCCGATGCGCTCAAGCAATTGGAACCCTTGCAGCAGGATGGTCTGATTGAACGCAACAGCCACATGCTGCGCGTCACCGATACAGGACGCCTGTTCCTGCGCAACATTGCCATGTGTTTTGACGCCTATCTGGATCAAGACACCGGAAATACGCCGCGCTATTCCCGAACCCTGTGACAAAACCGTGACAGAAACCAGTTTACGCCTTTCCAAGCTGATGGCACAACGCGGCCTGTGCTCACGACGCGAAGCCGATACTTACATCGAACGTGGCTGGGTCAAAGTTGATGGTCGCGTCATCGATATTCCCGGCAGCAAGGTCGAACCGGATTGCCAGATTGAACTCGCTGGCGCTGCAGAACGTGAACAGGCCAGCGCCGTCACCATTCTGCTCAACAAGCCTGTTGGTTACGTTTCCAGTCAGGCCGAACCCGGCTACCGCCCGGCGATTCAGCTCATTACACCCGCCAACCGTGATCCGCAAGACCAACATCCGCGCCAATTCTCGCAACAGCATACCTGGAACCTCGCCACCGCAGGCAGGCTCGACATCGACTCAACCGGTTTGCTGGTTTTGACGCAAGACGGCCGCATCGCCCGCCAACTCATCGGTGAAGATTCCGACATCGAAAAAGAGTATCTCGTCCGCGTACAAGGGCGACTCGACGAACGAGGCTTTGAACTGCTCAACCATGGCCTGATGCTCGATGGCAAACCACTCAAGCCCGCACAAGTTGACTGGCAAAATCGTGACCAGTTACGCTTCATTCTGCGCGAAGGCAAAAAACGCCAGATACGCCGCATGTGTGAACTGGTCGGGCTGAAGGTCACTGGTTTGAAACGCATCCGCATCGGCGACGTCAAACTCGGCAACCTCGCTCCCGGCAACTGGCGTTACCTTGCTGACGACGAACATTTTCGCCAGTCACCCCCTGCTCGCTAAGGAAGCG
>JAJYHV010000020.1 GCA_021790515.1 Pseudomonadota bacterium | reverse complement strand
TTGGCCTGTTTTGATCTTTTGTGGGGTAATGACAATGGTAAGACAATCGTACGGTGGCGTGGCTGTTGCGCTGCATTGGCTCGTGGTTCTGTTGCTCGTGCTGGCGTATCCGCTGGCGCTGTGGATGAGTGATTTGCCGAAAGGCGCGGAAAAGGCACAGGTGCTGGTCTGGCACCAGTCGGTGGGATTTCTCGTGCTGGGGGTGACGGTATTGCGACTGGGCTGGCGGAAACTGTATGGTGCGCCGGCGCATGACATGACAACAGCGATAGGCAAATTGGCGGTACTGGTGCAGATTACCTTGTATGTCCTGATGCTGGCAGTGCCGGTGCTGGGTTGGATGACGTTGTCCGCCGGTGGACATCCGGTGACGTTTTTGAATATATTGTCCTTGCCGGACGTGATGACGAAAAACCATGACTTGCATGAGCAATTGGGCGATATTCACCAGTTTTTGGCGTATTCCATGCTGGGGTTCATTGCCTTGCACATAGCGGGGGCGTTAAAACACCATTTTGTGATGCGTGACGAGGTATTGCAGCGCATGGCACCGTGGGTTCCATCCAGAAAAAACCGGTAACCAGATTGAGGGCTTGCTGCTATAATCCCCTGTTTTGAACAGGTATTGGGTGGCGGGTATGGAAGTTGAACGCATCAATCAGATAGACAATCTGTTGTCGGATTTGTCTGACCGGACGACGGCTTTACGGAGGTATCTTTGACTTTGATAACCAGGTGTTGCGGTTAGAGGAAGTCAATGCCCTGAGCGAAGACCCTGCAGTGTGGGAAGATCCAAAACGCGCGCAGGCATTGGGGCGCGAGAAGAAAACGCTGGAAGGCGTGGTGTTGGGGTTGCGCGAAATCGTGCAAGGTATCACCGACGCGCGCGAACTGTTCGATATGGCGCGTGCCGAAGAAGACGAAGCAACATTGGCATCGATTGGTGATGAAGCGACATTGCTGGAAGCCAAAGTGGCGGGCATGGAATTCAAACGCATGTTTGCCAACCCGATGGATGCCAACAATTGTTTCATTGACATCCAGTCCGGCGCTGGCGGTACCGAGGCGTGCGATTGGGCGTCGATGTTGTTGCGCCAATACCTGCGTTATTGCGAGCGCAAGGGATTCAAGACCGAAGTGCTGGAATTGTCCGATGGTGACGTGGCCGGGGTGAAATCCGCCACCATCCGGGTTGATGGTGAATACGCCTACGGTTATCTGCGTACTGAAACCGGTGTGCATCGTCTGGTGCGCAAATCACCCTTTGATTCCTCCGGTGGTCGCCATACCTCGTTTGCCAGTGTGTTCGTGTATCCGGAAGTAGATGATTCCATTGAGGTAGATATCAATCCGGCGGATTTGCGTATCGATACTTTTCGCGCCAGTGGCGCGGGCGGGCAACACATCAATAAAACCGACTCGGCAGTGCGGATCACCCATTTGCCCAGCGGTATCGTGGTACAGTGCCAGAATGATCGTTCACAGCATAAAAATCGCGCTGAGGCCATGGCGATGTTGAAATCACGTCTGTATGAAGCCGAGTTGCGCAAGCGTCAGGCGGAGCAGGATAAGCTGGAAGCGGGAAAATCCGACGTGGGTTGGGGGCACCAGATTCGTTCCTATGTGCTCGATCAGTCGCGCATCAAGGATTTACGCACCAACGTGGAAATTTCCAATACACAAAAAGTGCTGGATGGAGACCTGGATGATTTTATCGAGGCCAGTCTGAAACAAGGGGTATGAACATGACAGAAAACGGTGCTTTACCGGATGACAATCAGATTATTGCCGAGCGACGCGCCAAGTTGACGACTTTGCGTGCGGTCGGGATTGCTTTTCCAAATGATTTTGAGCGCCGTGACATGGCTGGCGGCTTGCAGTTGCGTTATGCGGAAACCGGGGCAGACGAGTTGGTTGCTGCGCCGGTTTTGGTGCAGTTTGCTGGTCGCATGGTGTTAAAACGGGTGATGGGCAAGGCCAGTTTCGCCACTTTGCAAGACATGAGTGGCCGTTTGCAGATTTATGTCAGCAACGATAAAACTGGTGAGGCTGTGCATCAGGCATTCAAGCATTGGGACTTGGGTGATATTCTTGGGGTGAACGGCGTATTGTTCCGCACCAAAACTGGCGAACTGACAGTCGAGGCGCGTTCGGTACGGCTATTGACCAAGGCGTTGCGACCGTTGCCGGAAAAGTTTCATGGCTTGACCGATCAGGAACAAACCTACCGTCAGCGTTACGTTGACCTCATCAGCAACGAGGCTTCACGCACGGTGTTCATGGCGCGTTCGCGAATTGTGCAAACGGTGCGGCAGCTGATGACAGAAGCGGGTTTTCTGGAAGTTGAAACGCCGATGATGCATCCGATTCCGGGTGGAGCGGCAGCCAAACCTTTCGTGACTCACCACAACGCGTTGGACATGCCGCTTTATTTGCGCATCGCACCCGAGCTGTATTTGAAGCGACTGGTGGTAGGCGGGCTTGAAAAAGTATTTGAAATCAACCGTAATTTTCGTAATGAAGGCTTGTCTACCCGGCACAATCCGGAATTTACCATGATGGAATTCTACGAAGCCTATCGCGATTATCGCTATTTGATGGGTTTTACTGAACATATCATCCGTGAAACTGCACGGCGTGCGATGGGTGGTCTGCAATTTTCGCATCAAGGAACCAGCATTGATTTGGCCCCCACTTTTGCACGGCTGACTATTGTCGAGGCGATTTGTCATTATCATCCACATTACGACGAAGCATGTCTGAATGACCCGGCATGGTTGCAGAACTGGTTTGTGCAACATAAGGAAAAATTCAATCCGGCTGATGGATTGGGCGGTTTGCAATTGAGTTTCTTTGAGGCAACGACGGAAGCTTTGTTGATTCAGCCAACATTTATCGTCGATTATCCGGCCGAAGTCTCGCCATTGGCGCGACGGTCTGACGACAGGCCAAGCATCACGGAACGGTTTGAGTTGTTTATCGCCGGGCGCGAGCTGGCGAACGGATTTTCCGAATTGAATGATCCGGAAGATCAGGCCGAGCGTTTTCTGGCGCAGGCGCGACAGAAAGAAGCGGGTGACGAGGAAGCCATGCATTATGATGCGGATTACATTCGGGCGCTGGAATATGGCCTGCCGCCAACAGCTGGCTGTGGCATCGGTATTGATCGACTGGTGATGCTATTGACTGAGCGTGCGAGTATTCGAGACGTGATTTTGTTTCCGCACTTACGGCCGGAGGCGATGTAGGTTATTCGGTTTTTGCACAGCGATTCTGGCGCCTGAAATAAAATTTCAGCGCCAGGATGGTGACTGATAGCGCCAGGGTAATGGTGTTGGCAATGATGATCGGGCGGGCGTGCAGGCGCAGGCCGTAGAGAAGCCAGAGAGTCACGCCGGTAATGAAAATCACGAACATGCTGGTAGAAATGTCTTCTGCGTGTTTGGTGCGCCAGATACGAACCACTTGTGGAATGAAAGCAATCGTGGTTAATGTGCCGGCCATGGTGCCGATGAGTTCGTCGTGCATGATGGGTGGGAAATGCATTCGCGTCAGTAGGGAAAATAGGGGTTCATCCACATGCCGGGCATGTAGCCGTAAGGATACGGGCCGGCAAAAGGGGCGCCAAAGGGGCCGTACATCATCATCGGATCGTCGTCAGGTATGGGTGGTGCGTTGGTTGGCTTGACCCAGGCGGCACCGATAACTGGTTGCGGCTGGCTTTGCGGTTGCAGAATGCCGCGCGCTTCCAGCCAGCGCCCAGTTTGGTATTCGGGCGCGTTAAAGTAACCGAAGGCGCAGGCCATGAACGTTTCCGGCTGATTCCTGTCTGGCGCGTAACGCGATTGACGCAGGGTGAAGCAGGTATCTTCATGATACGGTTTTTGTGAGACGATTTGTCCGACCCAGTCCACGGATGGACCGGCTGGATCAAAATCACTACTGGCCAGCGCCAGGCTGGAAAAAAGGCATAACGTGACTGGCAGATATGGTCGCATCATATGAAACTCCGTAGAATAAGGGAAAATTACGGAAAATGGAGACGGATGTAATGATAACGCATATTCGGTTGCACGCGCGCGAGGCTACGACGCCTGTTGTTGCTCATTGGCAAACGTATGCCGCCAGTTTTCCGGAGCTGACCACAGAAATCGCGGATCTGGACGTGGGTGATTATGATCTGGGTAGTGTACGCGTTGAACGTAAATCGGCAACAGATTTTAATTTGGCAATCATGGATCGGCGATTATTTGGCGAAGTGGCCAAATTACGCAGTAGTTGTGATCAGGTGATATACATTGTGGAAGGCGATATGTTCGGGGCGCGTTTCCACAGCGACCCGCAACGTACCCGCGAGGCGATTGCATGGATGACGGCGATTCAGGGCGTGGCGTTGCTGCCGAGTTTTAATGAAGCGTATACGGCTGAAATACTGTATACCATGGCGCAGGCTGTGCAACATGGTTTTTCGCAATTACCGGCATTGCGTAACGGCAAGCCATTTGACCCGCGCGGTGCGCAGGCATATTTGGTGGAAGGTTTGCCGGGCGTCAACGCAACGCTTGCTGAATCGTTGTTGAAAAAGTTTGGTAGTGCCGCAGCCGTATTTTCTGCTACGATGGAAGATTTGACGCAAACGCCGGGAATGGGGGCAGCATTGGCTACCCGTATCCGTAAAACACTGGATGCGTCGTATGCACAGGGAAGGACATGATGCCGAACGGACAGGAAATAGCGATGTTGCAGCGTGAAGTCGAGTGGTTGATGCATGAGCGATCGGCGTTATTACGGATATGTGGTGCGGCGGCGGTGTTCGTGGAGGACCTGGATAGCCGGTCATTGCCCGCATCCAGCTGGAACGCGGCTGATATGCTGGCCGAGGCATTGAATGCGCTGCCGGAGGACAGTTTGCGTGATGCACTGGAATCCTTGCGCACTCAGAACATGGGGTGACAGGGAGATGGCGGCGGGAGGAAGTAGTCGTTTCACAGGACGGTTTGTGCTGGAAAAAGACGGTGTGTCTTATCTTGGCGGGCAGCGTATCGATTTGCTGGAAGCGATCGATGCGCATGGATCGATTACACAGGCAGCCAAAGTCATCGGTGTGAGTTACCGCACGGCGTGGGATACGGTCGACGCCATGAACAACCAGTCAGACCAACCGCTTGTCGAACGGGCGACCGGCGGGCGAAATGGTGGTGGTACGCGTCTGACCGAGCATGGACGTCGCGTTATCCGTCTGTTCCGGGCGCTGGAGGGTGAATACCGCCATGCCTTGGCGACACTGGCGGATGATCGGGAGGATTTTGACGAATTTCGGCGCTTGTTGAGAAAATTTTCTTTGACAACGAGTGCGCGCAACCAGTTTGTCGGACGTATTGTCAGATTCGTTACCGGCCCGATTTATGTCGAAGTACATGTGCGTGTAGACGACCAGACCGAACTGATTGCCGTCGTTACCCGTCATAGCATGCAGTCTATGGCGTTGACGGAAGGTATGGAAGTGTACGTGATGTTCAAGGCAGGATCGGTGGTACTGATGACAGACACGGTCAGAGCCATCAGTTTTGAAAATCGCTTGTGTGGATACGTGCGCCATTTGCACCCTGGCGCGGTGTATACGGAAGTCAGCGTTCGCCTGCCAAACGAAAAAATCATTACGTCTGTCGTCAATAACGAACTGGTCGAACAAATGGGTTTGCTGCCTGACGCGCCAGTTTGCGCCATGTTCAACGCGGCGAACCTGATTCTGGCATTGGTTTGACCTGACCTACAGTACTACCCCGCGCTTGCTGGTGGTGCTATCTTACTCGGGATTGTTTTGCTGCCCGATTTGGTGTGTCTGATTTGGTGTTGTTGTGTGGTGGGGAAAAATTCTGGCCGTTTTGACCATGCGCTCCTGCACTTGAACAATTTCAACCGGATAACCTGCGATTTTGAGCGAGGTTCCTGCTTCCGGGATGTTTTCGAGTTGCTCCAGAATCAGGCCGTTGAGGGTTCTGGGGCCGGATTCCGGCAAATCGAGGTGTAGCCTGCGGTTGATTTGGCGAATATTGCGACTGCCTTCGATAAGCCAGCTGCCGTCTTCCTGTGCCACGTACCCTGGCGATGGTGTATGGGTATCCAGGTCGAGTTCACCGACGATTTCTTCCAGAATGTCATTTAGCGTAATGAGCCCGGTCAGTTCGCCGTATTCGTCAACGACCAATGCCAGATGTTGCCGATTTTGCTGGAATTGACGTAGCTGGGTAAACAATGGCGTGGTGGGAGGGATAAAATAGGTGGGCTGGATGTGCTCACGTAGTGTGGCTGCGTCAATGCCGTGGTTGAATAGATCGCGGGTGACGGATCGAACGTGCAGAATACCGACAATATCATTGATTTGACCGTTGATGACAGGGAGTTTGCCGTGATGGCTGCCGGTGATCTGGCGGGTCAATACGTCCTCATTGTCTTGGATGTCCAGTAATTCTATCTGGTTGCGGGGTATCATGATGTCATTGACCGTGCTGTTTTCCAGATCCAGCAGGTTCAATAGCAAGCGATTGTGTGAACCGGGCATGAGTTTCCCGGATTCGAGAACCAGTGTGCGCAGCTCTTCGATTCCAAGAATGTTTTCATTGTTCGCGCGCTGGGGAGTCAGGCGCATCAAACGCAGCAAACCCTGGACAAAAAGGTTGACGAACCAGACGACGGGGTAAACCAGCGTTAGCAACGGGCGCAGAATCAGGCTGGAGGGGAAGGCGATTTTTTCCGGCCAGGCGGCACCAATGACTTTTGGCGTGATTTCACTGAAGACCAGAATGACGAAAGTGACGCTTAGTGTTGCAGCACCCAGCACCCAGTTACGGTTGCCAAACAGGCGAATGGCAAGCAGGGTAACCAGCGTGGCGGAAGCGGCATTGATCAGATTGTTGCCCAGCAGGATGACGCCAAGTAGTTTATCTGTTTGATTGAGCAGATCCGCGGTGCGTTTGGCGCCGTGGTTACCGGTTGCGGCAAGATGGCGCAACCGGTATCGGTTGATCGCCATCATGCTGGTTTCAGCAGCAGAAAAGAAAGCCGATAGCAGCAGCAGAACCAGTAGTCCGCCAAACAAGGCGCTGATGGGAAGGTTGTTAAAGTCAGAAGAAGCCAAAAGTCTTCAACAGTGCCAGGCTGAATTGTGTCGCACAAATGCGCGATCGATCATTGAGCGATGGGCAGAACTCCTGTTTTTATTTTCCCATGTGCGGAGCGCTGGAATAACGCTCCATGACATTGCGATCTTTCCAGGTCTTTTCATCCAGCACGGGTGCAGGAATGAAGAACTGGTGCTGGCTGTCAACGACCAGCGTTTTAACGATCCTGGTAACATCATCATAGGCAATTTTATGCAGGAAACCGCTTTTATCCGTCATTCTGACAATCATTGCGGTGTCAAACCGTTTGTAGACATAAATGTTGGCAGGGTGCAACTTACCATCTGCTGCGCGCAGGGTAATGGTATAACGAACATTTTCCTTGAAATCGTCTTTTTGCATGATATCTAATCGTCTCCGGTGGGTTAACAGAATTTAAACGTCGAAACCACATCGTTCGGCATTCTATCGGAATGCGCTCGCCAAGAGATCAGTGGTTCCCTATTGAAAAACAACCTGTGTGAAACTTTACCATGAATGTAGTGAAGGGGCAAATTTTGGAAACATGGTAATCATACATCATGTCTTTCGGTCGCAACTGGCACTGTGCGCGCCGCGATCTTTCCGATTTGACACGCAACGCGGCTCATGGAGAAATAAATCAGCGGTTCCTATAAGTTAAAGAACCGGTAAATTATGATGCATTAAAGTATTTGCATGAGTAGACAAATTTGGTATATTAACACCCTTCACGGAATAAATTGATCTGGGTTGTTTATGTTTGGCTTTAAGGAACTGGATGTGCAGGGGTTGGAGCAGTTGCGCGAAGGCGAGGGCTGTCTGCTGGTGGATGTGCGTACTGACGCGGAAGTTTCGCGGGGTGTGATAGCGGGTGCTGTCCATATCCCCCTTCACCTGTTGCCAATAAAAATAGCCGATTTGCCACCGGATCGCCCGGTCGTCTTTTATTGCCAGTCAGGGGGACGTTCTGCGCAGGCGTGTGCGTTTGTTGCTTCCAAAGGGATAGGAAGCGTGTATAATTTGCAAGGTGGTATCATTGCCTGGATGCGTTCTGGCAAACCTCTTTCCTCATTGTAAGATTGAGTGGTGTTGGTTTGTTGCAATTTTTTGTGTCGGGTTGAATTAATAAAGTTGGGTTAGCAGGTTGCGGTTCGGCATGTTTGTTTGGTCAAAACTGTTGGACAGGGTTTTTTAACCGTAGTTTTTTAACCAGGTTTTTTAACATGGCGTTGTTTAGAGAAAGTGGAGTGAGAGATGAATTTTGATAAAGAACTGGATGCTCGTGGTTTGAATTGCCCATTGCCAATTTTGCGCTCCAAAAAAGCGCTTGGTGAGTTGGCGACAGGGCAAGTCTTGAAAGTGGTGGCGACTGATCCGGGTGCCATCAAGGATTTTGAAGCGTTTGCCAAACAGACGGGCAATGAATTGTTGTCTTCAGCGCAGGCTGGCGGTGAATTCACGTTCTTTATGAAGAAAAAATAATAAATTTGTGCGGACCCGCGCCATGGATGGGGTGAATGGTGGTGGGTCGCCCAAGCCGTTAGTGCTTTGCGCTGAGCGAAGCGCGGATACATGTAGATTACAGAGGAGATGGCGTTGAGTCAGAAAAAACTTGCAATTATTGCGACCAAGGGCACCCTGGACTGGGCGTACCCTCCGTTTATTCTCGCGTCCGTTGCGGCTGCACTGGATTATCAGGTTGAGATTTTCTTTACTTTTTATGGTCTTCAGTTGGTGCGCAAGGATCTGTCCGGACTGAAGGTAAGTCCGTTGGGCAATCCGGGCATGCCGATGAAAATGCCGTTTGGGCCGAAGTGGTTCAGAGGAATCACCTGGAATGTGCCTAATGCGATTCAGGCGCTTGTCCCGGGTTACGAGTCCTTTGCTACGGCCATGATGAAGAAAACCATTGCCAACAATGGTGTGGATACGGTTGGTGGTCTGCGTGACATTTGCCTGGAGTGCGAAGTCAAATTCGTCGCGTGTCAGATGACGGTAGATCTGTTCGGATTTTCGCACGACGATTTCATTGGTGGTATGGAGTATGCCGGGGCTGCGGCGATGTTTGAGTTTGCAGGCGATTCGGATATTTGTTTGTTTATTTGATTGCTGTTGGTTGATGCGGTTGGTTAATAGTTAACGGTTGGATAGGTTTTGAACGGGCGCCAACAGGTGCAGTGGCAGTTGGGCATGGAACAAAATTTCATGCAGAATGTCAAATAAGTCCAAGTTATGGTTGGGCTGTCGTAGTTAAGCGAGGTGGGTTGTTTCGGCATACGGATTTCAAGTATGCGGCATGGATCCCGTGCAGTGAGAAACCCACGCAGTCGCACCTTAAGATAATAAGTGATTGCTGAAAAATTTGTGCCTGAGACGGTTATGGCTGACCAAGGCGCTTTATTGAACGTGGCGAACGGATTTTTTCATGGGCGGGCGGAGCATGCGCGCGTCAGGGCAGTTTCTGGGGTGGTGATGTCAGGTGGTGTGGTCAATAGTCGTCGAGAAGCATGTTGGTGCGGCAAAGCGGAAATCGGATTGGGCGAAAATGTCAAATTGGTTTTGTGTCTTGTTGTCAGCGATAACGTTATGATTTTGACAGCTTGTTGATAGCTTGTTGACAGATTGTTGACAGGTTTCTGGTACATACTTCGTGTATAGTTTAAAGAGGTGATTATGGCTACGTACGCTGAGATGCGAGAAATATATGAGGATATTCGTGGGGATTTTCGTTATGACCACGAGTTAAACGGTTGCTTGAACTGCGGGATATGTACGGCAACCTGTCCGTCAGCGCAGTTTTATGATTACAGCCCACGTGAAATCGTTCAATTGCTCTGGACGGAGAACATCGAGCAGATTTATGATGCCATGCAGGAAAAAATCTGGGCTTGTGCGCAGTGCATGACTTGTGCAGCGCGTTGCCCGTTCAAGAATTCACCTGGTGGACTGGTGATGATCATGCGGGAAGTTTCCATCAAGCATGGTATGCAGTCGGCCAAGGATGTGTTGCGTCCATTCGGGCGTGTGATGTTGAAGTTGATTACGACTGGCAATCAATTGTCTCCGGACATGATTCAGCCAGACCATTTCCCTGATTGGGGTCCCAACATCCAGAAGGTGGAGGGAGATCTCAAGACACTACGCAAGGCCATTCCTGTCCGGACGTTGCAGACAACCGATACGGCCTGGGAAGTTTCCCTGAAAACCTCGGTGGAAATGTATACGATTTGGGAAATGACAGGGGTGCTGTCTTCCTTGGAAGCCATGGACGAAAATCTGTTTGACGTTATCGAAGATTTTATCGATGAGAAGCGCGAAGAATACGAAGAGTGGCTGGAAGAGCAGGAAGAAAGCTGAGTGCCGCAAGTTTGAGGTGTTCCACAATTTTCAGGAGAAACGATCATGAGTCAAACGACGCAAGAAAGTGAAAATGCCGGTATAGCCGGTCACGGTTCATTTTTTCAGCAAACCAGCCTGTCCGGTTCGGATGCCACCAAGGCGACTGAATGGGTGCGCAAGCACGTGGACAAGCGAACCATTGATTTGGGCGAGCGGATGGACGATATCCGCGACCATATGTGGGAACTGGAAAAAGATGGGCAGATTATTGTTCATCGCATTGAAGACAAGCATAAGCCAGTTGAAGTGCAAACATTGTTTGGCTGGACCAAGAAAGTGCCGACCATCAAGCTGTGGCACCACAAGTCATGTGGACAGTGCGGCAACATTCCCGGTTATCCCACATCCATCATGTGGTTCATGAACAAATTTGGTTTTGTTCCCGGGACTGATTATCTGGATGAGACCGATCAGACTTCCTGCACGGCATGGAACTACCATGGCTCGGGTATTGGTAACGTGGAATCCCTGGCAGCAGTGTTCATGCGCAACTTTCACCAGGCGTATATTTCCGGCAAGCAGCATGGTTTTGAGGCGGGGCACTTTTTCCCGTTGGTGCATTGCGGTACATCGTTTGGTAATTATAAAGAAATTCGCAAGTATCTGGTCGAATCCGCCGAATTGCGCGAGCGCGTCACCAAGATTCTGGGCAAGCTTGGGCGTCTGGTTGATGGAAAGCTGGTCATCCCGGAAGAAATCATTCACTATTCCGAGTGGTTGCACGTGATGCGCAAGAAAATTGCGTCAGAAATGCAAACCATCGATGTCTCCAACATTCGTGTGACGGCGCATGCCGCTTGCCATTATTACAAGATGGTGCATGAAGACGCAATTTACGATCCAGAAGTGCTGGGTGGTAACCGTACGGCTGTGGGAACGTCCGTCGCGTTGGCGCTGGGTGCGCAGGTCATCGATTATTCGACCTGGTACGACTGCTGTGGCTTTGGTTTCCGCCACATCATTTCCGAGCGTGAATTTACCCGCTCCTTCACGATGGATCGCAAGATTCGCGTCGTGCGTGAAGAAGCCAATGCGGACGTGTTGATCGGTATCGATACCGGTTGCATTACCACCATGGATAAAAATCAGTGGATTGGTAAAGCACATGACATGAATTTCTCGGTGCCTGTCATAGCAGATATCCAGTTTGCCGCTTTGGCTTGCGGTGCGGATCCTTTCAAGATTGTTCAGTTGCAGTGGCACGCTTCTCCCTGTGAGGAGTTGGTGGAAAAAATGGGTATTTCCTGGACCGAGGCGAAGAAGAATTTTGAAGCCTATCTGAAAGAAGTTGAAGCGGGCAATATCGAGTACTTGTATAACCCAGAGTTGGCATTAGGAGGCCATAAATAAGATGTCTGATACCGTATTAGTAGTGGGCGCTGGACCAACCGGGCTGTCTGCAGCAGCAGGCGTGGCTTCCATTGGCAAAAAAGTGGTGCTGGTGGAAAAAGAAGACGTACTGGGCGGCGCGCCGATTCTGTCCGGCTACGCCAAACTGGTGCCGTCCGGTGAATGGGCGAAAGACGCCATTGGTCGTATGATCAAACGTGTGGAAGATAACGCCAATGTCACGATTCATAAGTCGACTCGCGTCGTCAAAGTGGATGGTGAGGCTGGAAACTTTACCGCCACGTTGTCCAATGGGCAAACAGTAAATGCCGGTAGTATCATCCTTGGTACCGGCTTTACTCACTTTGATTCCATCAACAAACCGGAATGGGGTTTTGGCACGTATGAAGATGTGTTGACCACGACTCAGATGGAACAAATGGTTGGCGCAGGGAAAATTACTTGTCCATCCAATGGTCGCGTTCCAGAACGTGTTGCCATTCTGTTGTGTGTCGGTTCCCGTGACCGCCAGATTGGTCGCGAATGGTGCTCCAAAATCTGCTGCACCGTTTCTACCAATCTGGCCATGGAAATCAAGGAACTGTCTCCCAGTACCGAAGTGTTCATTTACTATATGGATATTCGTACTTTTGGCCTGTATGAAGACAAGTTTTACTGGAAATCGCAAGAAGAGTTCAAGACGAAGTTTGTCAAGGCGCGTATTGCTGAAGTCACGCGCTCGCCAGATGGCCGTTTGCTGGTCAAAGGCGAAGACACGCTGGTCAAGCGCCCTATCGTGATTCCAATGGATATTGTTGTGCATGCAATCGGCATGGATCCAAACGAAGACAATCCAGAAATTTCCAAAGTATTCGGTATCGGTTTGGAAAAGCATGGATTTGTTGATCGTGGCGAACAGTACACCAGTTCTTTCTCTAGTACGCGTCGTGGAATTTATGTGGGTGGTTCTGCGTTGGGTCCAGAAGATATTGACACCAGTATTTCTCATGGCCTGGCGATGGCCATGCGCGCAGTAGGTGACATGAATGCTCTGGTTCAAAAAGCAGCCTGACGTTGCGGCGATCGCCACTGGCGGTATTGCGGAGGTTATCTCGGCGGCGCCGCTGGCGGTTGAATTCGACCCGCCACTGTTTCAGCACAAGCTGTCTGCGTTGCAGCACAATGTGGAAGATAGTGGCGGCGTCGAGGCGTTCGTGACGGCCTTGCGAGCAAAACATGAGTTTTACGATCGCGTGTTGTCGCAGGACGCGCTGCCAGGCATGACGGAATCGTTGTTGGAAGAGTTGCTTGACACGGTGTTTAGCGCCAGGAGACGGATTTATTCCGAATTGCTTGCATTGGGTACGCCAAAAGTCAGCGAGAGTATTTATGCGTTGCTGTATGGGCCCGGTGAATTGTCGGTTCGGATGGAAGCGTTTTCCCATTTGATTCCGCTGGATGAAAATGCCGGGCGCGAAGTACGCAAACAGGCGGGTAAGAATCGCCGGGCTGCTTTTGACTTTGGTGCCGAAATGCTGCACTTCAGGGATCCAGAGCGATATCCGCTTATGACTCGATGGGTGTGGGATCAGAGCACAGTGAGTGGCGCGTTGCGTGAATTCGTTCGCGGTGGTGATGCACGTGCAGAAATTCCGCTTGGCACCAGTCCGGAAATGTTTGAAGGTGCCCGCGCATGGCTGGTGACGCAGTTGGCGGAACAGGGCGTTTATCGTGACATGCCTTTCTGGGTGGATTTGGTGTTGGTACAAGCCTATACCGAATATTTTCGTTCGATGGCCGATGGTATGTTGAGCGCCGATTTTGGCCGCGGTATCACTCCGGTGGAGCATCTTCGCAAGTTTTTGGGCATCGATGCGCCGCTCAGGGAAGGGGTGACACGCGTCAAGCGGGTAATAACGATTTGATTTGTTGACAATGACGGCGTGGTTTTACGGTTGTCAACTTAAGAATATTGTATAACAAGATCCCTTGTCGTGAGGGAAGAGTAGATTATTTAGGAGAATGCTGTCATGGCGATTCATGAAAAAACCCTGATTGATCCCAGTAAAGTCCTGACCAGCGATCATCTGGTGGTGGATGGTGTGGATGTGTCGGGTCACTGGAATACAATGATATTGCCACGTACCTTGCGCGAGTACGATGACAAGTTTGAAGATCATATCAAGCAGTATAGTGGCGCGGAGAATGTTCACCGGTGCTGGCAATGCGGTTCTTGCACGAATTCTTGCACGATGTATGCACAGAATACCGACTTTAACCCACGTTACTGGATTTATTTGGTTCGCCTGGGTTTGGCGGATGAAATTTTGAAAGACAAAGATATTATCTGGCAATGCGTGTCCTGTAACAAATGCACCAATATCTGCCCAAAAGACGTGCGACCGGAAGGTGTCATGAAGGCGTTGGCGCACTGGATTGAAAGTGAAGGTCACGGTGAAAAATCGCGTTCTACCGTGTTTGATGAAGAATTTGCCCGTCAATGTCTGGCGCGTGGTCGTATCGAAGACTCTGAAGTGATGACCAACTTCTTCAAAGATACGCAGCAGGATATCAAGGAAATGGCGCTGAATGGCTGGTTGGGAATATTTGTTGCGCGCATGAACAAATGGACCGAATTACGCAAGGGCAATATCTTCAGATTCCTGACGCGTACCCCGATTATGCATTCGTTGCATATGGGATGGTCCATGTTCTTCAAGCCCAAGACCAAGTCATGGGGTAGAACCGGTGAAGTGCTCAGTCAGTATGTCAAAGAACAAAAGGAGTTGGCTCATGGCTAAAGTAGCCTATTACCCCGGTTGTGCGCTGGAAGGTTCAGGCGGCCCGTATGATCGCTCGACACGTGCATTGGTCAGCAGTCTTGGTTTGGAAATGGAACACGTGCAGGATTGGAATTGCTGTGGCGCCATGGAAGTGAAGAACATTCACCCCATGTTGCAAACGTATATGTCTGCCCGTGTGTTGGCGATTGCCAGTGAGCAAATGGGCTTTGATACGGTGATGGCGCCGTGCAATGGTTGCTATCATAATCTGAAGAAAACCGAGTATGAGTTGGCATCTTCACAAGAATCCCTGGTAACCCTGCAGGGACTTGCCAAAAAGGCAGATGACCCGGTTTATCAACCAAACGTACGTACCGTGCATTTGCTGGAATGGTTGATGGAGGATGTTGGTGTAGACGGCATCAAACAAAAGATCAACAAGAGCCTGAATGGCATCAAGATTGCCAATTATTATGGCTGCATGTATACCCGTCCCCGGCAGATTTTTCCGGAAAAGGATCAAGGGCCAGGTAGTGAGTCCAGCTACAAGCCGCACTTCATGGATGACCTGCTGGGCGCGGCTGGAGCCATCAATGTCGATTTCCCTCTCAAAACAGCGTGCTGTGGCGGGGCGCATACCCTTTCTGATGCGGATACTTCTACCCAGTTGGTGTTGAATATTTTGCAAGCGGCTGAAGATGCGGGTGCGGAAGTCATCGCCACCGAATGTCCGACCTGTCATTCAGGCCTGGAAATGCACCAGGTGCGTGCTGAAACCGAATTTGGCATCAAAACCAATGTAAAAATCCTGTATTTTACCCAGTTGCTTGGGCTTGCCATGGGCTTGTCGGCACGCAAACTTGGCGTGCATGAGAATGTCAGCGATTCGTTGGATTTTCTGCATGACAAAGGCGTGGTTTGATGTTGCGTAGTTTCAGTCCGGTCGGATGATCGGACTGGCGTTACTTTTTGGCGACACGAATGAATGACTGGATAAGTGTTGCTACATAAGCCGAGGCGTAAACGATGGAATGTAACGGATGCGAGTTTCGCTCGGAGCTGTATTACGATGATCAGTACCAGATTTGGGCACGAAAAGAAGAAGATGGCACGTTGACCATTGGTATGACGGATATTTCGCAGACTGTTGCGGGCAAGATTCTGCATGTTCGGGTACGCCGGCCAGGAACGATGCGGCCGATCGGTAAACCTGTTGCAACGATCGAAAGCGGGAAATGGGCGGGACCAGTTCCCAATGTTTTTGATTGTGTGATCGAGGAAGCCAATATGGGCGTGCTTGAAGATCCAAACCTGTTGAACATTGAGCCTTATGAAGCGTGGATAGCGCGTGTTAAACCGATGAAGGGCGCGGACGACGCTCTGGCGCAATTATTGACTGGCGATGTGGCGCAAGCTGGTTACTGCGAACGAACTCGGCGTGAAGATATTCATTGTGAGCGTGGGGCTCGGTGAGGAAGACTCGGTGATGGAAGAGCAGTATTATCTCGACAATGAAGAGAAATCCGTGGTCATTGTGATGACCAGTGGACCATCGACGCCAAATCGTTGCGCTACCCCATTTTATATCAGCGCGATTCTGGCATCGATGGATGCGGATGTGAGTATCTTTCTGACGATGGAAGCCGTGAGACTGGCAGAATGCGGTGTGGCAGACAAGCTGACGGCCATGGCAGGTGGCAAAACAATCATCGAGTTTATTCGTGATGCCAAGCAGGCGGGGGTCAAATTGTTCGTGTGTAAACCAGCCATGCCGGGTTACGACCTGACTGAGGATATCATTATTGAAGAAGTGGACGAAATTGCCAATGCGAGTAAAATGGCGGACTTGATACTTACGTCGGACAAGGCCATGTTTTTCTGAGATGGCTTGTGGTTGGCAGCAGCATCAATTTTTTCATCAGATTTTGTAGCGTGATTGATTGTTTTTTGTAATTTGTAAAGTTAATTAAATTAGGAGAAAAATATGGCGACAGTACGCGGTTGCAACTTACCTGACGACCTCTACTATAATGTTGACAACAATGTATGGGCACGCCGTGAGGCCGATGGTACGCTGACCGTTGGAATGACCGCATACGCCTGTTCGCTGGCAGGTGAAATCGTTTCTTATACCCCCAAGAAAGCTGGTAAAGAAATTGAGCAGAACAAGTCGGTGTGCACGGTTGAATCCGGTAAGTGGGTCGGCCCGGTCAAGGCTCCGGTAACGGGCGAAATTCTGGCGGTCAATCCTGATGTGGCAGCAAAGCCAGGCACCATCAATGCCGATCCTTACGGTAGTGGCTGGCTGGTTAAAATGAAACCGACCAACTGGGATGGTGAATCGGCTGCTTTGGTCACTGGCGGGGCTGTTGCCACTGGCTTTGACGCCAAGATGAACGCAGACGGCTTTGCAGGCTGCTAACTGCTGTGCTGACGGGCTTATAGAGGACCGCTGATTTATTCCGCCAACCTGCTGTCGCGGGTGTGCGGAAATAAATCGATGGCTTCTGGTTCGCAGAGTTGGGGCAAAGGGGCGGCATCGCCCCTTTTGCTTTTCAGGAAGTAACCATTGACACATCAGGGTTGATGCATCATGAGCGCATGGCTAGATATTGTTGAGAACGTAGAGCCGCTGGATGGCTTGCAACTGAATGGTTCGCTGGTACAGGAAATGGAAAATCAGTTTGCTGGTCTGCAGGGTGAGCGAGTGGGCCGGGTGAATTTTTATACCCCGACATTCAAGACGTACACTACGTCGGAAATCAGTGGGTGTGGAAAAAGTGCCTGGCCCGCGATGTCCATCACGGGCGGCGATTGCAAGTTGCAATGCGATCATTGCAAGGCGAAGATTCTGGAACCCATGATTCCGGTGCGTACGCCGGAAGCCTTGTGGTCGCAGGTGAACGAGCAGATTACGTCAGGTGCGCAGGGCATGCTGCTGACCGGCGGTTCGAATTATCGCAATGAAGTCGAATACGACGCGTTTTACCCTGTCATTCGGAAAATCAAGAACAGTTTTCCACAATTCAAAATTGCCATGCATACTGCGCTGGTTGATATGGATATTGCCCGACGCATGGAAGATAGCGGTATCGATGCCGCGATGATGGACGTTATCGGCGC
>JAJYHV010000044.1:7431-17972 GCA_021790515.1 Pseudomonadota bacterium | reverse complement strand
CACTGTTTCTGACACTGTTTCTGACACTGTTTCTGGCGTTGTCAGCATGTTTTCAAAAGGGGGAGGTGCTGGCTCACTGATGCTGGCACGCAGTCTGTCGGCGGTATCACGCAGTGCGGCATGGTCGCCACCAAAGGGGTATTGGACATTCAGGGCGGTAATCCAGCTGGCAAGCAGGGTATGTGCCTGTTGCAGCAAGTCGAGCAAGTCTGCCTGAACGGGGCGGGTCTGTTGCAGCCACAGGTTGAGTAATTGCTCGATTGCCCACGCGGTTTCACCGAGATCGTGCAATTTGACCATGCGCCCACTGCCTTTGAGGGTGTGGAAATTGCGACGAACATCACGCAGGATGGCAGGATCTTGTTCGTTCTGCTCCAGACGACGGAGCTCTTGATACATTTCTGCCAGAACTTCGTTGGCTTCTTCCAGAAAAATGTCCAGCAGTTCGCGGTCGATGGCATCCTGACGATGTTCGACGTCAACCCCGGCATTGGCTGTGTCGGCTTCGGGCGAGGCTGTCAATGGTGTGGCGACAGGTGTCTGGATGCCGATGATGGCGTGGAGCGTTTCCAGCAGCGACGGGATGGTGGGTGGTTCGGTTTGCTGCAAGTGGCGCAACGCCGAGGCTGCGTGTTCTTTTAGTGTGTCGTCAGCGGTGAGTTCGGCGTCCTGGTTTAATCGTTGCAGGAGTTCAATCAGTTTTTTTTTTGTTTCGTTGTCGGTCAAGTCGGTCAAGTCTGCTTGCCAATCGAGCGCGAGCAAAGAGAGCTCGGTTCGCAGGGCTTTGATGTCGTCTTCGACGTGTTCAACGGAGCGACGGGTTTCTTGCGAGGCATGACGCAATCCCAATTGTTGCAGGATGGGTTGTAGTACGGCATCGGCGTTGTGTTGCTGGAAGCGTTGTGCGTCGATATGCAGACTGATAGCGCTGATGATGTCAGCAATTTGGATAAATTGCTGTTCATCAATGTGTTGTGTTGCATCGGAAAGGTTTTTTATGTGTTGAATCGCAGCAGTCAGCGCATCGACAGCGTCGTTCCATTGCATGATGCGCAGTGCGCCGAGAATTTCGTGCAGAGGCTTTTCGAGGCCGGCAAGGGGTTGGCGATCGTGTTGGCTGTCGCGGAAAAATGTGTCCAGTACTTCTTCAATGTGGCGTAAGCTGGTCTGCATTTCTTGCGCCAGATGTAGCGTGAGCAGGCGTTCTTGCGCTTTGCGTGAAATGGTGTCGAGTAGCGGGATATCCGCGCCGATATTGGCGGCGTCCTCGTTTGTCCATGCGGTAGTATGCAGGCGCTGGCGTAGCAGGTCTGCCTGTTCATGCAGTTCGTCCTGAATGAGCTCGTAATGTTCGAAATCGTTTTCCAGCAGCAGCAATGCGGTCGTAAATTCGAGTTGGGTAGCATCTCGGCGAGCGTCAGGAATATCTGACCAGTTGTTTGCGGTATACAGTAGTTCGCTGGTCAGTTGGTGAATGGTGTCTTGTGGAATTTGTTCTGTATTGATTTGTAGTTGGCGCAACTGTTCTTCCAGTCCTTGCAGCGCACCGGCGTGACCAGAAACAAAACTGTTCCAGTTTTCCTTGACTTTGGCCAGCGACTGCAGGCAGTGGACAAGTGCGTTGTGTATGGCCGGTTCTGTTTCTGTTGTTGGTAACAGCGAAGGCAGGTTAAAGGCTTGTTTGACTTCACTGATGTGCGAACTGCCATCGCGACTGCGGGCGATGAAATAAAGAATATCGCGCAACAGGCGTTCGGCGATTTTGTTGGAGCCCTGGATATGGCGACGTAGTTGCAGGTCGATGCGGCCACATAATTGTTTGACGGTAAAATCGGGTTCAATGGAGTGGGTGGCGAGGCTATCGACAAACGCCGTGGCGCTCCACCAAAAGGTGCGACCGCTGCTGGTCGCCATCAATGATTCGACACTGTGCAGGGCTTTATGCATGGTGGCTAGCCCTTGGTCGGCATTTTGTTGGCGCAAGAAAGCCAGCAGACCGCGTTGGAACAACGCGCGGGCGGTCTTATAGTGGGCGGTGCGTTCCTCATCGCTCAGGTTGGTCTGAGCGGCAAGCCCGGATGGTTTGGCTTCTGTATCGGGAAAGAACAGCTCGCTGTCCAATACTTGCGTCGCGCCTTGCGCCAGGCGTAATTCACGGTAAACCGGTAACAGACGTAATTCGAGATTGGGTTTTCCTTGCAGCAATTCGTCCAGATAATGAGCAATATCGCTAACGGCTCTGTGGATGAGGTCGATATGCTGTGTGCTGGCGGCGCTGGCGTCTTGTTCCATGACCTTGGCCAACTGTTCCGTTTCGCGGCTGACCTGGGCGACACCACGTAATTCGACCATGCCGACAGCGCCGGTAATCTGGTGCAGGAATGTGCCTGCGCTGCGCAGCGCATCGGTGTTGTGTCTGGCAGGGTCGTAGCTGTTCAGGGCGTTGTCGGCTTCTTGGATGGCGTGCCCGATTTCGGCACGGATCCAGCCCAGCGGGGCGATGTCAAATTCGGTATTGTTCATCCTTTTTCCTTGCTGGTGCGTCTATCGTCAGGCGAGTTTGAAACCGGAGACCGATTTCTTCAGATCATTTGCCAGTGCTGACAGTTCGCCAACCGAAGAGGCGGTTTCCTGCGTACCAGCCGTGGTTTGTTCGGTAATGTTCTGAATTTGTTGCATGGCCTGAGCGACTTTGTTAGCGGTGGATGCCTGATTGTCTGTTGCGATAGAAATGCTGCGAATCAGTTCGGCCAGTTCGCGTGATACACGTTCGATGTCGTGCAAGGTTTTGCCTGCAGCATCAGAAAGGCGCGCACCTTCTACGACGCCCTGGGTACTGGTTTCCATTGCGGAAACCGCATCCTGTGTGTCGGTCTGAATGGTTTTGACCAGTGCGGCAATCTGTTTGGTGGCTTGACCAGAACGTTCGGCGAGGCGTTGTACTTCTTCGGCAACGACAGAAAAACCACGTCCGGCTTCGCCAGCGGCGGCGGCCTGAATGGCAGCGTTGAGCGCCAGCACGTTGGTCTGTTCGGTAATGTCGGAAATCAGCTCCACGATTTCTCCGATTTCCTGCGAAGACTCGCCCAGTCGTTTGATGCGTTTGGAGGTTTCCTGAATGTTTTCCCGGATGCTGTTCATACCGATGATGGCATTTTCTACCGCTTCGGCACCTTTTTCGGCCGCTTCCAGCGATTGTACCGCCACGTTGGCGGACTGGTTTGCGCTTGCAGAGACGTCGTTGATGGAACGCGACATGTCCAGCATGGCGGCAGAAGTATCGACAATTTCTTCTGATTGCAATTTCGCTGCATTGAGCAGGTGTTCGGAAATGCTTTGCGCTTGTTGGGTGGTGCGGGTGAGTTGTTCGGTAGCATTGTTGATACCGGATACCAGATTTCGCAATTCATCAATGGTAAAGTTGATGGAGTCGGCAATAGCGCCGGTAATGTCTTCCGTGACGGTAGCATTGGCTGTCAGGTCGCCATCAGCCAGATCACCCAGTTCGTTCAGCAGGCGCAAAATGGCTTCCTGGTTACGCTTGTTTTCTGCTTCGCTCAATTGTACCCGCCGTTTCGATTCATTCAGCGTGACGAATCCGAAGGCTACCAGACTGATTAACGCCAGCAATCCGGTAACAATGGCAAACATGTTGCCGATTTCGCCGAGTCGTTCGTAAGCGTGGGTGATGGCGCGCGTTTTTTCGAACAGGAGGTCGTTGTTCATGAACGGGTTGATGCTGGTGCGTTTGAGTGTGAGAATTTGCTGCAGATGTGTGTTGCCAGTGTCCAGATCGCGTTCGAATGATTGCCAGGCGGCGTTGAATTCGCTCAGAAGATTACGTGCCGAGGCATCACTGACGGCTGACACGCCATCTTGCGCATCGCCTCGCATCAGGGCATTCAGGGTGCTGTTCACGGTCAGGGTATCGGCCTTCAGTTCTTGCAGCGCGGCGAACCCTTGCGCCAGGTTGGGCGCGGTGATGGACGGTTTTTTGTCATTGCTGCGCCACGCAGGTTGAGTGATGAGCAGGTTGAGCAGTGCGATGTTGTCGGCGATGCGCTGGCTGCTGGTTATGAGTCTGGTTGCCTGGTCGATCTGAGCCGGACTGCCGGTGATCTGGATGCGATCGTGGAAAGGCTGCAACATTTTGTTTAGCGCGGCGGATTTGATGGACAGTCCGCTGATGTCGTTCTGCGAACTTTCCAGCAGGTTTTTCTGCTGTATCAATTTGTCCAGATGGGCATCGATGGATTGCCACTGCTGTTTCAGATCCTGCAGCGACGGCTGTATCGACGCGGGTGATGCGGGCAAAGCCAGGCTGCCTTTGATGAGGACGTTCAGATCGTCGTTGAAGCGGTCCTTGCTCTGTTGCAGTTGGGAAAAGGCGGCCGGAAATCCGGCGCCGGACTGCAATGCCAGTCGGCTGATACGTTGGGTCAACATCTGCATTTCACTGGTTTTTGTGATGTAACCGGTTTTGTTGTTGGTTTTGACGTTGTTGAGGATAATGAGCAATCCTGTCAGGACGAGAAAAGTCAATCCGGTAATCAGTGTGATGAAGTATTGTTTTTCGGCAGGCAGGTGACCGATGAACGGAACCGGTCGGATTTCGCCTTCCGAGATTTTCTTCATGCCACTCATGATGAGTGTGGTGTTTTCTGCGGATTGTGGGCGTTTTTCGTTATTTTGCTTGCCAGGTGCCGTCAAATTGAAAGCCATGCCATTTCTCCACTTTGTTGTTATGGGTGAATGTATTTTGATTAATCTGCGATAGTGTTTCTATGAATGTACTTCAACGAATGTATCCTGTGAGCATATCATCATGCGGCGTTTCTTGACGTGGTTTTTTATGAATGGACACCCACTGACAGAAATTCGGTCTGGGTCAGCAGCGTGCCAAGGTTGACATTGTGCCAGATTTGTCCTTGCTCGTCGTGACGCATGTCGGTCAGCCATTCTGTTTGACCTGGTGTTTGTTCGGCGCGCATCACGTCGATATTGCGCAAACCAAGCGCACGATCCACCAATAGTGCCGTCTGGGTCGTGAATCGCGGGTGACTCAGTAGTAACCGGTTGTGGTGGTGGTGCGTGGCGGCGTTCATGCCGGCATAGGCAGCCAGGTCGACGACCGTGTACAGTCTGCCGCGAATATTGGTGACGCCCAGAAACCATGTTTTGGTCATGGGAACGGCGATCCAGGGTTGGGTGGTGGCGACTTCACTGATGTCAGTCATGTCAACGAGCCAGTTTTGTCCCCCGACTTGAATGGCGAGCCGGTTTTGTGAACTGGTTTGCGTCGCAGAATCCTGGATGCGTTGGCTCAGGGCCCGCTGGAATTCTCTTAAGCTGATGCGTTGCGACATGGCGGTTTTCCGTTCGGCAGGTGGTCACAGAGAGCGTATTTTTTCGAGCAGGGCTTCGGCATCGACCGGTTTGACGACGTATTCGATGGCTCCTTGCCGTAATCCCCAGATTTTGTCGGTTTCCTGATCTTTGGTCGTACACAGGATGACGGGAATGTGTTTCAGATCATCTGTTCTGGAAATGGCGCGCGTGGCTTGAAATCCGTTTAATCCAGGCATGACGACATCCATGATGATGAGGTCGGGCCGGACAAGGCGGGCTTTTTCCAGCGCTTCATTGCCGTTTTCTGCCAGTTCGACCCGATAGCCATGTTTGGTGAGCAGGTTGGACAGAAAAAATCGCTCTGTCGGGGAGTCATCGACAACCAGAATTTTTTGGATAGGCATCTTTTGTCCTTGGGTAGTCAGGCCGGGTAATCAAGATAGGTAACCGGATCGGGTGTCAGGAAGGTTGCGGATTGCTGGTATGACGGCGTACCGTGGTCAGCAGTGATTCTTTGGTAAATGGTTTGGTCAGGTATTCGCTGGAACCGACCATGCGCCCGCGTGCCTTGTCGAACAGGCCATCCTTGCTGGATAGCATGATGATGGGCGTGTGTTTGAATTGCGGATTTTTTTTAATCAGCGCGCAGGTCTGATAGCCATCCAGTCGTGGCATCATGACATCCAGAAAAATAATGTCCGGATGATTGTCACTGACTTTGGCGAGCGCATCGAAGCCGTCTTCCGCCAGAATGGTGGTGCAACCGGACTGTTTCAGAAAAATCTCGGCACTGCGTCGTATGGTGTTGCTGTCATCGATCACCATGACCTTGATGCCATCGAGATGTTGATTGTCATTCACCTTATGTTTCCCCCGCTTCCGTGTTTGGCCGGCGCATGCTCACATCGTCCATGAGATTACCAGACTTCGCGTTTGTGCGTATTTTTAATCGTATTGATGACGGTTGGCAAGTGTTATTTTTAGAGCAGTGCGATAATCGTTCGGAGACCCATTGATTTATCTGCCATGATGATGACCACGGTTCGTGGCGCGGTTCGTGGCGCGGTTCGTGGTGAAACGATTCAATGGCTTCTCAGGACGATGAATTTTCGATGCGTTCAAAATCTTCTTTGCGTGCGCCACATTCCGGGCAACTCCAGTTCATCGGGACGTCTTCCCATCGTGTGCCGGGAGGAATGCCATCATCGGGGCAGCCGTCTGCCTCGTGATAGACATAACCGCAAAGAACGCAAATATAACTGTTAAATGGGGTGGATGATGTGACGGACATGGGCAAGATTCCAAAAAGGCACATCGCAATAGTGATACCGCGTTATGCAAAGATTCCTGTATACAGTAAAATGCCGATTCTAATCCAGACCAGCGCTTTTTGGGCGTAAATTTTGTCATGACTTATCATTCACCACCTGTTGTATTAACTTTTTCCGCTTCGGATCCGACAGGTGGCGCCGGATTGCAGGCCGATTTGCTGACGCTGTCCAGCATGGGTTGTCACGCAGTGACAGTGGTCACGGCCATTACGGTGCAGGATACGGTGGGTGTTATGGATTATTGGCCGCTGGAGGCGCAGCAGATTGTTCGTCAGGCACGTTGTGTCATGGACGATATGGCGGTGATGGCGTTCAAGATTGGCATGGTGGGCAGCGTGGGCGCAGTGGCAGCCATTGCAGAGGTGGTGGCGGATTATCCGCAGATTCCATTGGTATTTGACCCGGTGTTGGCTTCCGGGCGCGGTGATGCCCTGAGTAACAGGGAAACCGTGGACGCCATGTTGGCGTTGCTGATACCGAGAACCACCATTTTGACACCCAACAGTCTGGAGTTGCGCAGATTGTCTGCGCGTATGTCGGTTGAGGCGGGTGAAGTAGCGGAAGATGTTCTGCCAGAGGGCTTGTCAGCAGTGTCTGTGGAGATTGTGTCAGACACAAATGCTTGCGCCATGACTTTGTTGGAGCAAGGGTGTGATTACGTTTTGCTGACCGGGACGCATGACGGCACTGTCCGGGTGATCAATACCCTGTATGGTAGCTGTGCCGATGGCAGTAAAGGGGCATTACGCAGCGATGAATGGGTGCGGCTTGCCGGATCGTGGCATGGGTCTGGTTGTACGTTGGCGTCCGCTGTGGCCGCCATGCTGGCGCATCAGGTGCCGGTTGACGAGGCAGTGTTTGCTGCACAGGAGTTTGTGTATGAATCGCTTCGCGCCGGTTATCGGTTGGGCCGGGGGCAGTTCATTCCGGACAGGCTGTTTTGGGCGCGGCAGGTAGGGTTGGTCGCATGATCTCCGGTTTGTATGCCATTACACGCGAGACGGATGATACGCCAAAGTTGTTGATGCAGGTGGAAGCGGCGTTGCGCGGTGGAGCGACTGTGTTGCAATATCGGGACAAGAGTGGTGATGTGGCGCGTCAGCATGAGCAGGCCAGCGAGTTACGCGCACTGTGCCGTGCGTATGCGGTGCCGCTGGTTGTGAACGATCATTTGCGTCTGGCCGATTTGGTCGGGGCGGATGGTTTGCATCTTGGGCGGGGGGACGGTAGCCTGCGCGAAGCGCGGTTGGTGCTGGGGCACGATGTGATGATTGGTGTGTCATGCTATCAGTCGCTCGAACTGGCGCTATCGGCGCAGGATGCGGGTGCCGATTATGTGGCCTTCGGACGTTTTTTTTCGTCTACCACCAAACCCGACGCGCAACAGGCACCGTTATCTTTGCTGGTTGCAGCGTCTCGTCGTATTCATCGTCCGATTGTGGCGATAGGCGGCATCACACCCGAGAATGCTTCAGCGTTACTGGATGCGGGCGCAGACGCCGTGGCAGTGGTGGGTGCCTTGTTTGATGAGGTGGACACTGAGTCGGTGGCTCGCCAGTTTGTTGATTTGTTTGTTGAAGAAACGGAAGATTGAGAGACATGAGCAAGAATGAAGAGCTGTTCCAGCGTGCCCAGTTGCATATGCCTGGCGGGGTGAATTCTCCAGTACGTGCTTTTCGGTCTGTGGGAGGGGTGCCACGGTTTTTTACTCGCGCCAGCGGATCGAAGGTGTGGGATGCTGATGGTCAGGCATATATTGATTATGTCGGGTCTTGGGGGCCGATGATTCTCGGTCATGCGCATCCGCAGGTCATCGAAGCGGTGCAAAGGGTTGCCGCGCAGGGGCTGAGTTTTGGTGCGCCGACCGAGGGGGAGGTAGTATTGGCCGATTTGTTGGCGCAGTTGATTCCGTCACTGGAAATGGTGCGTTTGACCAGTTCCGGCACCGAGGCTACCATGAGCGCGTTGCGTCTGGCCAGAGGATTTACCGGGCGCGACCGGATTGTCAAATTTGCGGGTTGTTACCATGGGCACGGCGATTCGTTGCTGGTGAAGGCCGGCTCCGGTGCGCTGACGTTTGGCGAGCCGGATTCCGCCGGCATCCCGGACTGTTTGGCCGCATTGACATTGGTGCTTGATTACAATGATACGGCGCAGTTGCAGGAAACTTTCGCTCGCCTGGGTGATGAGATTGCGGCAGTGATTGTGGAACCAGTGGTCGGCAACATGAACCTGATTGCACCGGATATCGGCTTTTTGCAGACATTGCGCGAAGTGTGTACCCGACATGGCGCGGTGCTGATTTTTGATGAAGTCATGACCGGATTTCGAGTGGCGTTAGGTGGTGCGCAGGCTTTGTATGGCATCACGCCAGATCTATCGACGTTTGGTAAGGTCATTGGTGGCGGCATGCCGATGGGGGCATTTGGCGGGCGGCGCGACATGATGCAGATGCTGGCGCCGCTTGGTCCGGTATATCAAGCCGGAACATTGTCCGGCAACCCGGTCGCGGTGGCAGCCGGTCTGGCGACGTTACAACTGATTCAGGCGCCGGGATTTTATGAGCGCCTGACAGTAACGACACAACAACTGGTCCAGGGGTTGATGCGTGCAGCGAAAGCACATGGGCTGAATTTTTCCGCGCAGGCCGTCGGCGGCATGTTTGGCGTGTATGCTCGCGCGGAGATCCCGCGTAATTTGGCGGAAGTGATGGCGTGCGACCGGACATCGTTCAACCGGTTTTTCCATGCCATGCTGGATGAGGGATTTTATTTTGCGCCGTCTGCGTTTGAGGCGGGTTTTGTCTCTGCTGCGCATGACATTGCCGATATCGGTGCGACAGTAGCAGCAGCAGAGCGGGTATTTGCGGGATTGGCGCAGACATGATGATGGTCGATGTTCGTCAATTCGTATCAGTACACAATTGTTTGGGACGTTCGGGACATTTTGGAGTGATGGCATGACTGATACACACCACCATTTTTCGCCAGCCGACAAGGCACAGATTCTGTCGGAAGCGTTGCCGTTCATTCAGCGGTTTTTTGATAAGACCATCGTCATCAAATACGGCGGCAATGCGATGACAGATGCGTCATTGAAGGCTGGTTTTGCCAGTGATGTGGTGTTGTTGAAGCTGGTTGGGATGAATCCGGTTATCGTGCATGGGGGTGGCCCGCAGATAGGTGAATTGTTGCAGCGGGTTGGCAAACAAAGCGAGTTTGTGCAGGGAATGCGGGTTACCGACAGCGAAACCATGGATGTGGTGGAAATGGTGCTGGGTGGATTGGTGAATAAAGAAATCGTCAATCTCATCAACCAGCATGGTGGCAAGGCAGTTGGGTTGACCGGCAAGGATGGCGCGATGATTCGTGCCAGAAAAATGCTGGTTGATGACCGCGAACATGCGGGCAACAAACTCGATATCGGCGCTGTGGGCGAGGTGGTGTGTATTGATCCGCAACTGGTCGAATTGCTGGATAGTCGTGATTTCATTCCGGTAATCGCGCCGGTTGGGGTGGGAATGGAAGGCGAATCCTATAATATCAACGCCGATCTGGTGGCAGGCAAACTGGCGGAAACCCTGCATGCCGAGAAACTGATTCTGATGACCAATACGCAGGGAGTGCTGGACAAGGCGGGCGGCTTGCTGACCGGGTTGACTGCACAAAAAGTACGCGAATTGATTGACGATGGTACGATTTATGGCGGTATGCTGCCCAAGATTCATTGTGCACTGGATGCGGTGCATAACGGTGTGCATGACGCACATATTATCGATGGTCGCGTCAAGCACGCGTTATTGCTGGAAGTATTGACCAAAGACGGCGTCGGCACTTTGATTCGTCGCAGCTGATTTGTTGC
>JAJYHV010000044.1:0-7405 GCA_021790515.1 Pseudomonadota bacterium | reverse complement strand
GCAGCTGATTTGTTGCGGATGATTTGTTGCGGATGATTTGTTGCGACGGGTTGGGTGCGTGTCAGGGCGCGATAGCTGTCGCATAGTCATACAATTCAGACAAGATGCTTTCCGTTCGTTCGTCTGCGTTGTCTGCCAGTTCATCCATCTGGTTGAAACAATCTTGCAGGCTGCGGCCGCCTTCGGTGCCGTTGTGCAGTCGTTGGCTACGTAGTTGCAGCCAGCGTTGCTGCTCTTCTTCGCTCAGCGAATCAGGAAAGTTGCGTGCGCGGTAGCGAAACAGTAGCTCTGGCAGACGGGCATCGTCGAAATGAACGGTTTGTTTTGCCAATTGTTCACCGTTCAGCGTGGACAGGTGTTCCAGCAGACGCCGGTCATCATTGTTGATAAAGCCTTCATATAAAGCGGAATCGCATGCATTTGGCTCAAATTCGCGTGGTTGATACACGTCGTGCCACAGCGATCCTCTCGTTGGCAAATGACGCAATTGTTCCGCATGCTGCATTTGCTGGGCAAGATTGATGCCCCAATATTCCGCCTGAGCGGGTTCCAGCGTATTGATGTTGCCAATGACGATGGGTGCGCGGTTGAGGTGGATGGATTTGATGGGTAGTCGAGTTTGTCCCGCAGGCAGGGCAGCAGCCTTGCTGAACAGGCGTTGACGGATGGATTCGGCGTCGAGCGTGGCCAATTCCGAGGGGTCGGTCGCGAGATCCCAGACCAGGATTTCATTTTTATTGAAAGGATGTGTCGCCAGAGGGTAAGCCAGCATGAGGCAACCGCGTTCGACTGGTACCATACCGGTGACGTGCAGGAAGGGTTGCGTCGGATCGATTTGCGAGGCGGCAAATTTTTTGTCACGCAATTTCAGGCAAAAATCAAACAAGCGAGGCTGCGCCTGCTTCAGTCGGCGGGCAAGCCCGATAGTGGCGCGGACATCGGCCAGTGCATCGTGAGCGTTTTGGTGCTGGAGGCCATTGGCGATGCTCAAACGCTCCAGTTTGAAAGTCGGGCGATTGTCTTCGCCCGTCGGCCATTCGATGCCTTGCGGGCGCAGAGCAAAGGCAGCGCGCAGGACATTGAGCAGGTCCCAGCGGCCACACCCGTTTTGCCATTCGCGGGCATACGGGTCGCGCAAGTTGCGCCAGAGCAGGTAGCGGGTGATTTCATCGTCGAAATGAAAACTGTTGTAGCCGGTGCCAATGGTATTGGGTTGGCGGAACAGTTGTTCAATCTGTTGTGCAAACTGGTACTCCGGTATGCCGCGTTGCAGACAAATCTGTGGGGTAATGCCGGTAATCAGGCAAGCAACCGGGTCGGGCAGATAGTCGGGGGCTGGTTGACAATAGATCATGACCGGTGTGTCGATTTCATTCAGATTGGCATCGGTACGAATGGCGGCAAATTGTGCCGGGCGGTCGCGTGACGGGGTGGTGCCAAAGGTTTCGTAGTCGTGCCATAAAAAATTGTGCATGCTTGAGGCTGATGAGCTGTCTTGATGGACTGGATTATGCCAGAATGGCGGGCTTGTGCCATCAGGAACCAGACGATGTTAAGTTACCGCCATGCCTTTCACGCTGGCAATCACGCCGATGTGCTCAAGCATTTTATCTTGAGTCAGTTGTTGATTTATCTGAACCAGAAAGACAAGCCTTACTGGGTGATTGATACGCATGCCGGTGCGGGTATGTATGCCTTGAACGATGCTTATGCCAGCAAGGGATGCGAGTATGTGCAGGGTGTTGCGCGCTTGTGGCAAGTCACTGATTTACCGGCGGCTTTGCAACTTTATCTGGACACGGTGCGGCAAATGAATACGGGTGGTGCGTTAGCGTATTATCCGGGTTCGCCGTGGGTGGCTTTCCGGTTTTTGCGACCAATGGATCGTTTGCGTTTGTTTGAACTGCACTCGACCGATGCGCCTTTGTTACAGGCAAATTTTGCGGCATACAAAAAACAGGTACTGGTACAGGCAAGTGACGGGTTTGCTGGTTTGCGTGCATTGTTGCCACCGCCGACGCGCCGTGGGTTGGTGCTCATCGATCCGTCATACGAAGATAAGGAGGATTATCGTCGTGTGCCCCGCGTGCTGGAGGATGCGTTAAAACGTTTCGCCACCGGCCTGTACGTCGTATGGTATCCGTTGTTGCCGCGCCCCGAACCGGAGCGTATGGTCGCAAACATTTTCCGGATGCCGGGGATATCTTGTCTCGATGTGCAGTTGCAGGTGCATGCGCCGACTGTCGATGGCTTCGGTATGTATGGCAGTGGCATGCTGATGATCAATCCGCCCTGGACGTTGGAACCGGTGTTGCGCGAGGTGTTGCCGGTGCTGGTGCGTTTGTTGGGGCGGGATGGTTCTGCCGGTTTTCGTTTGCGGCACTCACTTTGAAAAATTTGTTTGGCAAGGTTTGCTGGCGAGATATGCACTAACTGCCTGTCATTCGGCTATAATGAGGCTGTAATAAATAGATAATTAATTATTCGTCGGAGGAGTGGCATTGTGGACATAATGAGCATCATTATTACCGTGATGGATTTTGCAGCCATCATTTTCATGTTTTATTGCCTGTATCTGGTGTTGTCGCTCAAGTCGGGTATTCCGGGCGGCGCCATTGGGCGGCACTGGAATTTTTTGTCACTGCTGGTGGTGTTGTTCAATATTGGATTCTTGACGACGCCATTTTTTGATCAGATTCCGGATGGCGTGTTGCGTCTGCTGGTGGCGGTGATATTTTTTCTGGGTGCGGTGTATGTGTCGGTTACCATTCGCATGGTATACAACGTCATTCATGAATTGACCAAATAACAGCGTGGTTATTGCGCACTCGCCTGCGGCGGATTCCACCGCAGGCGAGTGCGCGTTTGTGGTCAGCGGTTACGCTTGCGTTCGTTTTCGGTCAGGAAACGTTTGCGCAGACGGATGGATTGCGGCGTAATCTCCACCAGTTCGTCATCTTCAATGAATTCTACGGCAGATTCGAGGGTAAGTTTTATCGGTGGAGTCAACCGGACCGCTTCGTCGGTGCCGGAAGCGCGCACGTTGGTCAATTGCTTGCCTTTGATGGGATTGACGACGAGATCGTTGTCGCGGCTGTGGATGCCGATAATCATGCCCTCGTACAACTTGTCGCCGGGGGAGACGAACATGCGACCACGGTCTTCCAGTTTCCACAGGGCATAAGCGACAGCATCGCCTTGTTCCTGCGAAATCAACACGCCATTGCGTCGACCGGGCATGTCCGCTTTCATGGGGCCATAGTCGTCGAATACGTGCGCCATGATGCCGGTGCCGCGGGTAAGCGTCATGAACTCAGATTGGAAGCCGATCAAACCACGCGCGGGAATGCGGTATTCCAGCCGCACCCGGCCATGGCCATCAGGTTGCATGTCTTGCAAGTCGCCACGGCGGCGCCCGAGTTCTTCCATGGCGGCGCCCTGATTGGTTTCTTCAACGTCAATGGTCAGCGCTTCGTAAGGTTCGTGCCGTTCGCCGTTGACGTCACGGAAGACGACGCGCGGTTTGGAAACGGCGATTTCAAATCCTTCCCGGCGCATATTTTCCAGCAGAATGGTCAAGTGTAGTTCGCCACGTCCGGATACCAGAAAGGTGTCGGCGTCGGAGGTGTCTTCAACACGGAGGGCAACGTTGGTGAGCAGTTCTTTGTTCAGTCGGTCACGAATCTGCCGACTGGTGACAAATTTGCCCTCGGTGCCGGCCAGTGGCGAGTCGTTGACCTGGAAATTCATGGTCAGGGTAGGCTCATCTACCTTGAGCATGGGCAAAGCCTGGGGATTCTCCCGGTCACAAATGGTGACGCCGATGCCGATTTCTTCGATACCATTGATGAGGACAATGTCGCCCGCTTCGGCTTCTTCCAACAGGATACGGTTAAGTCCGCTGAAACCCAGTATTTGGTTGATGCGGCCGCTTTTTGGCGTGCCGTCCAGACCGGCGACAACGCTGACCATTTGTCCGGATTTGATGCGTCCGTTCTTGATGCGTCCGACGCCAATACGGCCGACAAAACTGGAGTAATCCAGCGCGGAAATCTGGAGTTGTAATGGCGCATCCGGGTTGCCATCGGGCGCTGGTACGTATGTCAGAATGGTTTCAAACAGCGGGCTCATGTCGCTGCTCTCGTCTTTCAGTTCCAGCTTGGCGAAGCCGTTGAGTGCCGAGGCATACACGACCGGAAAATCGAGTTGTTCGTCGGTGGCGCCCAATTTGTCGAATAGATCGAAGGTGGCATTGATGACAAAATCCGGACGTGCACCGGGCCGGTCAATCTTGTTGACCACGACGATTGGTTTGAGTCCCAGCGCCAGCGCTTTGCGGGTCACAAAACGGGTTTGCGGCATGGGGCCTTCCACGGCATCCACCAGCAACAATACGCCATCCACCATGGACAGCACACGTTCGACTTCGCCGCCAAAATCGGCGTGGCCCGGTGTATCGACAACATTGATGTGATAGTCACGGTATTGTAACGCCGTGTTTTTGGCCGTGATGGTGATACCCCGTTCTTTTTCCAGATCGTTGCTGTCCATGATGCGTTCGCTCACGGACTGGTGGGCGGCAAAAGTGCCGGATTGTTGCAATAATTTATCGACCAGTGTGGTTTTTCCGTGGTCAACGTGGGCAATGATAGCGATATTTCTGAGTTTGCGTGACATAACGAGTGGCGGTAATCTTTAAGATTGAGAAAACGTAAAGGGGTCGGGTGACGGTTTGTTGTTCGAAAGTTGCCTGGTTTGTTTGTTTTGCAAGGCAATGATTGCAATTGCGGCAAAGGTGGCGATTGTAGCACAGGAGGCGCCGAAGATTATGATGATTTTTTGACGTTTAGGGAAGCGCTGATTAACTCCTCCACGAGGAGCAATACAGACCAAATTGCGATGATCGCGACCGTGTGGGAATAAATCAGTGGTTCCTAGGGAACCACTGATTTACTCCGCCATGAGTCGCGTTGCGGGTCAAATCGGGAAGATCGCGACGCGCACGGCGCAGGTCGTAGCCGGGACTACGATGCCAAGCCGTGCAAGGAAGCGAGCACCTGATTTGACCGCAACCCGCATGGGACGGGGCTTGGCGGGCGAACTGCCGCGTTGCGCCGCTTGTCAAGGAGAATAACCCTTGACTGCACGTCGCGCCTTGTATTTCATCCCGCCAGGCCACCGTCGCGACCATGTGGGAATAAATCAGTGGTTCCTTAGGCAGAAACATGCATGGAAATCGCATGGAAATGGCTTGCAATGAAATAAAAACACGCTATAATGACCGCCATGCAATGTTTGGTGGCATATTCGATGTTGTCCCTGATGCCGTCATATGCTCGATACCAACCATTTTGCTGTTACAGTTTTTCTGATTGAGTGTCTTGATTCGGCCGTGCCATTGTGCAGGGCTGTTGCGCGGGTTCGTTAAGTGCAGATTTCAGCAACGCTTTTGAGAAACTGTAATCTGGCATCGCTCCTGACCTTCCGCGTTTCGCAGTATTTTCTTGAAAAACGCAATTCAATCCGGTTGGCGACGATGATTTCGCGCCGATTATCCGGGTTAGCTGGCTTATCTCGTCTGTCGGCACTGCTTTGTGTTCTATAAAGGAAATAACTGTGTCTTTTGAATCTTTGGGACTGAATCCCGCCATATTGAAGACTGTATCCGATCTCGGCTATACCACCGCCACCCCTATCCAGATGGCTGCTGTGCCACTGATTTTGCAAGGTCATGATTTGTTGGCGTCTGCCCAGACCGGAACGGGTAAAACCGCTGCTTTTATTCTGCCAGCGTTGGAAAAACTCTCCACGCCCAGTGAAATACAGGCACGCGGCCCGCGTGTCCTGGTGTTGACGCCTACCCGTGAACTGGCTTTGCAGGTGACTGCTGCTGCGGAGAAGTATGGCCGCAATCTGCGCCGCGTCAAGGTGGTCAGTGTGTTGGGCGGGATGCCTTATCCCGTACAAAACAAGTTGTTGTCACAACCTTATGAAATTCTGGTCGCAACGCCAGGACGCCTGATTGATCATATCGAGCGTGGTCGTATTGATTTCTCCCGGTTGGAAATGTTGATTCTCGATGAAGCCGACCGCATGCTGGACATGGGTTTCTTTGAAGATGTGGAGCGGATTGCGCAAGCCACGCCAGCAACCCGGCAGACGGTCATGTTCTCGGCTACGTTCGAAGGGCATATCGCTCGCCTGGCCACGGAATTATTGAAAAATCCGCAACGCATTGAAATTGCGCATCAGCAGGCAAAACATGAAAATATCGCGCAACACATGCATTATGTCGATGATTTGTCACACAAGAATCGGGTATTGACTCATCTGGTCAATGATGTTGCCATCAATCAGGCAATTATTTTTACGGCGACAAAGCGTGATGCGGACAGTCTGGCTGACGATTTGCAGGCAGCCGGACATAAAGTGGCCGCCTTGCATGGCGATATGCATCAAGGGGCACGTAATCGTACCATTACTCAGATGCGGCATGGTTCCCTGCGTTTGCTGGTCGCCACTGATGTGGCTGCACGTGGTCTTGACGTGCCAGGAATTTCGCATGTCATCAATTACGATTTGCCCAAAAATCCGGAAGATTACGTGCACCGGATTGGCCGTACTGGTCGTGCCGGTGCCAACGGGATTGCGGTTTCTTTGGCCAGTCCGCGTGATACGTTGCAACTGAAACGTATTGAACGGTTTACCGGGCAAAGCATTCCGGCTCAAATCATCGAAGGTCTGGAGCCTAAACTCAAACCACGTGCGCCATCCGGCGGCAAGCCGCGTGGCGAAGGGCGTCATGAGGGACGTCGATATGGACAGGGCGGCGGTCAGGGCAATGGTCAAGGCGGCTATAACGGTAACCAGGGCAATGGTTTTGGTCGTCAGGAAGGTGCACGAGGTAACGGACAACCTTCTTTCCGGCGCGATGAAACCACCCGTGAACCCCGCGCCTGGAATGGCAACCGGGAACAGCAGGCCAGACCGGGACGCGATGCGGCTCCGGCCTATCCTGATCACCGTAGTGCTTACGAACGCGGTCCTGGAGCATGGAATCGTCAACGTCCTGCGACGGCACCGGCAACGCCCGTTGCAGATCGGCACAGCGTCGGGACGGCTCGGGCATGGACTGAGCAAGGCGGATATGCCACCGAGCGTAATTGGTCATCCCAGCCACGGAGTGATGGCGCGCCGCGCCAGGGTTACAATGACCGTGGCAACAACGGTAATAACGGTAATACGCGCAGTAGCCAGCAACCGCACGTCAGTAACAAGACAGGGAATGCGCGTGGCGGACGTTCCTGGGGGTAATCAGGTTTCCGGGGCATGATGCCTGCGGGATTGCTGCGGGATTGTGTTTCCCCGGACCAAGCAACGAAACAAAAAAACCGCTGGTGTCAGC
>JAJYHV010000023.1 GCA_021790515.1 Pseudomonadota bacterium | reverse complement strand
CGGTATAATGCGCAAAGACAGGGTAGTTCAATTTGTTGATTTTATTGGAAAAATACAGGAAGAACAAACCGATCTTCCTTAACTGAAAATCCGCGTGTCGGCAGTTCGATTCTGCCCCCAGCCACCAATAAAATCAATGGCTTGCGATGATGTCGTAGGCTATTTTTTCGTCCAAAAGAGTTTTTGCTGCAATTTGCTGCAGTGGTCCTTACACAAATTGCTATACCTGTCTTTAACCAGTGGAAAAGACAAGTCAATCAGCATCCAATGCTTTCCACTTTCCCAGCCGGCTGAGGGCGCTTTGTACGCTGTTTGACACATTTGTCGGCTGGATTCTCCGCATGCGCAAGCTATTCTCCGCATGATAGACAAGGTGGCTTCTTCGAAGTAACATCCCGCTGGACTGCTCCCACCCTCTTTCAGGTTACAATACACATACCTGCCCAAGATATGTAAGGATGCCGCATGCGACATTTTCGTCGAGAACTCTGGTTCAACATTCCAACCCGCCGGGCATTCATCAACATCACCGACCAAGTCAGCGTCTGTGTGAAAGAAAGCGGCATTCATGATGGTCTGGCACTGGTAAACGCCATGCACATTTCCGCTTCGGTGTTTATCAATGACGACGAGTCGGGGTTACATCACGATTTCGAGGTGTTTCTCGAACGCATGGCACCCCACGAGCCGGTTTCCGCCTATCGCCACAATGATACGGGTGAAGACAACGCCGATGCGCACATCAAACGTCAGATAATGGGACGTGAAACAGTCGTCGCCATCACGGCAGGCAAGCTTGACCTCGGCCCATGGGAACAGATTTTTTACGGCGAATTTGATGGTCGGCGCAAAAAGCGGGTGTTGATCAAAATCATCGGTGAGTGACGCTCGATGCGATACGATTTTGCCCATACAAACGGCTTTCTCCGACAAAAGTCCGGACAAAATCATTTTTTCGCCTGCCGCGGGTATATTTCACGCTACAATGCCGGTTTTGCCAGCCTCAACCCTCATGGACAAACTTTTTCTGCGTGGCTTTAATCTGGCGGTATTGATTGGTGTATACGAATGGGAGCGCCACGCGCCACAAACCGTTCAGCTGGATATCGAAATCGGCCTGCCAGTACAACGCGCCGCGCAATCGGACGATATTCACGACACCATTGACTACGCGCAGGTCGCTGAACACATTCGCACTTTCATCCATGGGCGTGAATTTCACTTGGTCGAAACGCTGGCCGAACAACTGGCACAACTGATTTTTGAACACTTCAATGCCATCTGGGTACAGGTTACAGCCGCAAAACCTGGTGTCGTACCTGGAATTGAACGGGTTGGGATCAGCATCCAACGTACGCGCCCCCTTCCCATGCCGGAAACAGCCTGACGCCATTCTTCCTGCCATCACCGGTAAACGTCAGCCTCGTGGGTGATGTGTTGCGTGCAACTGTTTCAAGCGCTCACGGGCAACATGGGTATAAATCTGCGTAGTCGAAATGTCCGCATGACCCAACAATAACTGCACAACGCGTAAATCCGCACCATGATTAATCAAGTGCGTCGCAAAAGCATGGCGCAAGCCATGGGGGGAAGGCAATTGCACCAACCCTGCCTGACGTGCACGCCGTTTGATCAGATACCAACATGCCTGTCGGGTAATGGGCTTGCCACGTGCGCTGACAAACACATAATCACTGCTGTGCTGCGCCAGCATGGTCAACCGCGCCGATGTCAAATATCTGTCGAGCGCCTGCAATGCCATCTCACCCAACGGGACCAACCTTTCCTTGCCACCTTTACCCATGACCTGAACGACGCCAGCATCCCGATTCAGTTGACGCAAGCGCAAACCGACCAGTTCAGAGACGCGCAAACCCGTGGCATACAATACTTCCAGCAACGCCTTGTCACGCTGCGCCAGCACGTCATTTCCTTCCGTCGCTGCCAGCAACGCCTCGACATCCGCTTCCCCGAAACTTTTGGGCAGGCTGCGCGGCAGACGCGGAGTATCCAGACCCGATAAAGGATTTTCTGCCAGCAAGGACTCTCGCACTGCCCAAGCGTAAAAACGACGCAAGCTGGACAAATGACGTACCGTACTGCGCGTATTAACTTGCGCGACGAAACACCGATGCAAATAGGCACTGACATCCGCGCGCTGCACGTCCTGCAAGGTTTTGGGCTGGATATCGATAGCAAACTGACGCACATCCCGCCGATAGCTCTCCAGCGTATTGCGCGCCAGACCATGCTCCAGCCACATCGCATCCACAAAGCGATCCAGCAACACCTCTACCGTGTCGTCAATGCGCCTTGCCGCTTGCTTCATGTTGCAACAACCAGGTTTTATAATCCAGCGCAACACCGTCCCGACAATGCATGAAACCGCCCTTGCCCTGTTTCGCCACTACCCGGTGACAAGGCACGACAATCGGCAAAGGATTGGCGCCACACGCTTGACCAATCGCCCGAGCACCCGAACCCAGTTGCACCGCCAAGGCCCCATAATGCAACGTTTGTCCGCAAGGAATACGTGTCAATGCCTGCCAGACCCGTTGCTGATAAGGCGTGCCGCCCATTTGACAGGGCAGTTGTGCGAAAGAAGTACCGGCATCGCGCCAATAATTTTCCAGCAACTCAGCCAATAGGACCACACTATCACAGGCAGTCGCCGGTAAAAAAGTTTTACCCTCCGCTGACAAAAAATCGATACGCCGAATCGCGGATTCTGTCGCCGTCACCCCGAGACGGGCAAAGGGTGCGGACAAAATCGCCGTATAATCCGACAGCCCCATATCAACCCGCGCCCGACAGATTCAAATCCAGTTGCAACGTATCCTGCCCTTGCGCAACTTTCGTGCCATTGCGTGCTGTTTCAATGGCATCCAAATACTCGACCGTCACATCCCCCGTGGGATATTCGCCATTAAAACAGGAAGTGTCGAAATGTGTCAGCAACGGCCTTGCCTCGCGCACAGCAGCAATCAATGCATCCAGATCCTGATAAATCAACGCATCAGCTCCGATTTCCCGCGTGATATCGACATCGCTGCGACCGGTCGCCAACAATTCCTGCCGTGTCGGCATATCAATACCATACACATTCGGATAACGCACCGGTGGTGCTGCGGAAGCAAAGTACACCCGATGCGCGCCGGCATCACGCGCCATTTGTACAATCTCCCGGCTAGTGGTACCTCGCACGATGGAATCATCCACCAGCAACACATTTTTATGGCGGAATTCCATGGCAATCGCATTGAGTTTTTGTCGCACCGATTTTTTTCGCATCGCCTGTCCCGGCATAATGAATGTGCGTCCGATATAGCGATTTTTGATGAATCCCTCCCGATAAGGCAGGCCCAGCGCATTGGCCAACTGCATGGCAGAAGGTCTGCTGGTATCCGGAATCGGGATAACCACGTCAATGAGCAAATCTCCCCACTGCTGACGAATTTTTTGCGCCAGCTGCTCGCCCATACGCAATCGGGTTTCATACACGGAAATCCCGTCAATCACCGAATCCGGACGCGCCAGATAGACATACTCGAAAATACACGGATAATGCTGTGGCTGCTCTGCACATTGCCGACTGTGCAACCTGCCATACGCATCGATATAGACGGCCTCACCCGGCGCCACGTCACGCAGTATCCGAAAATCCAGCGCATCAAGCGCGACACTTTCTGACGCCAGCATATATTCGCTACCTTGTTCCGTGTAACGTTCGCCGATAATCAGGGGACGAATACCGAAAGGGTCGCGAAAAGCAATCAAACCATGCCCTGCCACCATGGCCACCACGGCATAGGCGCCACGGCAACGACGATGAACGCCCGCCACGGCAGCGAACA
>JAJYHV010000050.1 GCA_021790515.1 Pseudomonadota bacterium | reverse complement strand
TGATAAAGGCACTGCCGACACAGCGGCGGTGCAATACAAAATAACCTAGCAGCGCCAATGCAAAACCGGCACGATACAGCCAGGCACCCAGCGGATGTTCCAGATAAGCACGGTGCAAACCGAGCGGGTACAGCAGCAGCAAGCCATAAGCGCGCTTGCGTTGTTTCATCTGCCGGGCGAGTTTCAGACTGATGGCCTGTAATCCATCGCCTTCCAGATCAAGATTTTTCCATGCTTCGCTCATGGTTTTTATTTACCTATATCAACAAGTTGTTCGGCATGTCGGTTATTGTGATTTTGTGTTAAGGTTGCAGGCTATGTTGTGCATCGCTGTTGTGTGATGGGTACGGCAACGTTGCATTTTACACCTTGTCGGCATTGTGCGCGACAGCAACCGGGTTTTTTTACTGTTATTAATATGACCAATCACGTCAGGATCTGGCGCGGGTTGGGAAAAGGGAAATGGCATGAAGCGGTTCATGGTAGTGCAACATTCTTATGCAGAGTTTCTGGGCATGCTCGAAAAGCAGCTCGAATCACGCAATATCGGTTTTCAGTATCAGCGCCCTTTTCTGGGTAATGATTTATCGACCAGCGCCGGGCAGTTTGACGCATTGTGGTTGTTGGGGGGTGCCTATCCGGCCAATGATGAGCTTGCCTGTCCATGGTTGGCTCAGGAACGACAATTGATTGTCAATTTCAAAAAAATGCAGCGCCCGATGGTCGGTATTGGTTTCGGTGCTTTGTTGTTGGTGGAATATGCTGGCGGCGTGGTGTCCGACGAGCCATATTTCAATACATATTGGACAACCTGTCACAAAACTGCTGCTGGCGAGCATGATGTCCTGGCCAATGCAGTTGACGGTAAACGTGTGTTGGTGATGGTGAACGGTAGCGCGAGTTTGCCGGAAGGGATGGAACCCCTGGTGGTTGATGATGAGGGGCGATGGTTGGCGGTGCGACCGGATGAAAATACGTATGCCATGCTGTGTCGCCCGGAAATCAAGCCGGGCATGATTGAAGATATGATGATGGAAGATAACCGCCCATTACCAGACAATATTGTCGATATTCTGGCACAGGCGCGTGAATATTGGCCGGTTAACCAAAAAGTGGCGGCAGATATTTCTTTTGCGCTGGTTGCGGCGCTCGATTTGATGACAGAACGGCGCAAAATGCCGGTATTCAGCCTCAATGTAGCAGAGAAATAGAAAAGCGTCATGACGAAGTGAGAAAAATATCATGAAAAAAACCGAGAAACAATTATTGGAAAGTTTCCGTGAGCTGGACGAAAACCAGCAGCAAAGCGTGCTGGATTTTACGGAGTTTCTGGCTGCGCGCGGCAATCCGGGGTTGGCGCCTGCTTTGCCGAAACCCGTTGACATTCCGCGACCGGAACAGGAAAGCGTCATCAAGGCTATCAAACGGTTGCGGGCAACGTACCCGATGCTGGAACCTGGAAAATTGCTGAATGATACGTCGAACCAGATGACGCGTCACATGGTGCAGGGTGAAACGGCTGAAATCGTGATTGATGATCTGGAGCGTATTTTCAGGCGGCATTACGAGACATTGCTCAGCGAGCACGTAGCGCGTCAAACATCTGCTGAGGGCTGATGGTTGCCTGCCAGCCAAGTTGCTGTTCTGCTTTGCTGCAATCGAGCGTCAAGCTGTGTTTTACGCCATCAAACCAACCCGGTTCGCCGCCGAATCCATTGATATGCCACAGCCCTTGCAGCATGGCTTGAATCCACGCCGCGGGTAAAGGTAGTGCATGTGGATGCTGACTGCGAATAGCGTCGCGCAGACTGAACGGATGGGGCGCTGCCAGATTGAATGCGCCTTGAACGGGTAAGGTGAGCGCTGTTACGATGGCGCGCGCGACATCGTTTTCGTGTACGCATTGCAGTTGCGGTAGCGGTTGCGGTAGATGGGGATAACAGGGGGCTTGCAGGATCTGTTTCAGCAAGGGTTGGGCATGTGCGCCAAGGATGATGTGCGGGCGTAAGCGGACGATGTGAGGGTGGTGTACCTCAAGCCAGTGCTCCAGCTCGGCCTTGTGTTGAGCGTACTGAAAACCGGCAATGGGTCGCAGCGGTGCTGCTTCGTTCAGCATCATGCCGTGGCCGTATACGGACGCGCTGGAAACATGAATGATGCGCGCCAGTGCCGGAACCATGCCGGATGCCGCGTCAAACCAGCGTTGCGAGACGGTGAGATTGATGTCGCGCATGATGGTAAGTGGGGTCTTGCCGCGCAAGACTACCCAAGCCAGATGAATCAGCGCGTCATGTTCTGCCAACCATGTTTCTGGGGCAAGCGTGCGTAAATCAGCCTCAACGGCCTGGAAACGCGGGTGCGCATATACTGGTTTTTGCCAGTCGATACCGGTGATGGATGAGACAACCGGGTGTGAACAGAGTTGCGGCAGCAGGGCGTGGGCGAGGCGGCTGCTGCTGCCGGTGAGCAGAACGCGCATACACAGTCAATCGGCAAGAGATGGCATCACATCGCTGGCGATGCAGTGCAGCGATTCTTGAATGACGGCGCTGTCGAGCGCTCCGGCACCTACGGCGCACAACAGGTTGGTGATACCCGCTTCACGGTAAGCTTGCAATTTGTCGATGCATTCGGCTGGCGAGCCGACCACGGCCATGCCGAATGTTTCCAGCAGTTTCAGGTTGATGCCCAGTTTGATGAGGTGGCGGAAGCGCCCGAGATCGTGGAAATGCTCATAACTCGGATACAACTGTTCCAATACTGGTAATGTGGTGGATAACAATTGATGATAAAACCATTCCAGCGCCGATTTTGCCAATGCGTGGGCACGTTTGCCGTCCGGCAGGCAAAACAGCCCCAAGGTCATTCCCGCCCGAGGGGCGACGGGAGATTGCCACGCATCGCGGTAATGCCGAATGTCCTGGCGCACCATCATCCAGGGTTTGAATGGCCCGGCCAGTACGCCGAGTTGTTCGCGCGCGGCCCACAGAAAAGAATCCGGACTGACCGCGGCCGTCCATAGCGGCGGATGGGGTTGCTGAATCGGACGAGGGACGACGGGTAGGTTATCCAGCTGGTAATGTTGGCCCTGAAAGTGGACGCTCGGTTGCGATAAACCCTGACGCAGGATGGCCAATGCCTCTTGGGTGATGCTGCGGCTTTGCGCCATGTCAACGCCGAACGCTTGATATTCTTGTGGCGAGAAACCACGCCCGATGCCGAGTTCCAGTCGACCGTGGCTCAAAATGTCCAGCGTGGCGCAACGTTCAGCGACCTGTAACGGGTGGTGGTATGGCAGAGGTGTGACCGCCAGCCCTAACCGGATGCGGTTGGTGTGCTGGCTTGCGGCAGCAAGTATCAGATCTGGTGCGGCAGAATGTGAATAGGATGGCATGAAATGGTGTTCAACCAGCCAGGCGCAACCATAACCGAGTTGATCAGCGAGTTTTATTTCTGCCAGGATATCTGCAAAAGCTTGCGACTCCGAACGGCGTAGCGATGGCGGTTGCGAGATTTCGTAGAACAGGTCAAGTTGCATGGGCAATGGAAGGGTAAGCTGAAAGCATGTCCGCCATAATGGCATAAAAATGAAAATTTTGCGAAATCATGGTCGTTGAATATGGGAGGGCAGTTTCATTAAGGAAGATGGGATGGACGCCTCCCTCCTCCACGGGGAGCAGGGGCAAGCACTAATAATTGAGGTAGCCCCTCGCGGACCTGACGGCATCTAGGTGCCAAAGTGGGGATAATGAGATTTTTCCACGAACGGACGGAGGGGCTGAAATGAATTTTACAACATATGGGTTGGATATTGCAAAGCGCGTTTTCCAACTGTATTGGGTGGATCACGAAAGCG
>JAJYHV010000038.1:34797-72944 GCA_021790515.1 Pseudomonadota bacterium | reverse complement strand
AAGCGCTGATTCATTCCCACACGGTCGCGACGTCGGAACCAGTCAGCGGTTTCTTGGCCTCTGCTTACTGATTACGCACTTTTTCTACCAGCCAGTTCATCAGATTTCGTCCGGCTTCTTCAAAGGAGTCGTTCTTTCCGTGCATCGCGGCATGCCAGCGTACAGCTTCATCATCCACGGGTTGCTGCGCGAGCAAAAATCTGGTCATGGGGCACAATTTCAATATTGATTTCTTACCTTGTGTCATCCCATGTCTGACGGCCCAGTGCCAAGCCAGAGCACCAAGATAATTTTTGATGACCGGTTGTTGGACAGAGTTATCGTATGACGGCACCTGCCAATCAGGCAATTGCGCTGCCGGCATCGGACGAGCCAAGGCATAACCTTGACCAAAGCGCGCACCAAGCAACATCACAGCATCGACCATGTCTGTATCTTCCAGACCTTCAATGATCACCTCGCGCTCAAAATCACGCCCCATTTGCAAAATGCTCACCACCAGCGCCAGCGTTTGCACCGGATTTTTGCGCAACTGGCGCAACAATCCCTGATCGGCCTTGATGATGTGGAACGGCATCTCGGCCATGCGCAGCAAACTACTGTAACCCGAACCCAGGTCGTCCATTGCCAGTTTCACCCCCAAGCGGCTTAACTGCTCGACGGTTTCTTGCTGCACTACGCTATTCATGTCCTGGGTTTCCAGCAATTCCAGCACCAATCGGTGCGGTGCGATGCCGTGCTGGCGCAAGGCGACATCCACCCACACGGGACAATCAGCATTCAACAATGTGCTTGGCGACAGATTGATGGAAACGTCAATGACCAAACCGCGCGCTTCCCATTGCTTCAAAAATTCCAACGCCATGTTTAACCCGAGGCGAAACAAATGATCCAGCTCCGCGATTCCCAATAATGGCAGAAACACATTGGGTGCAATCACGCTGCCATCATCCAGCACCAGTCGCGCCAACACCTCTGCCTTGACCAGTTTACCGGCATGCAAATCAACCACGGGTTGCACCAACATGCGCAACCCGCCCGCAAACAGCCTTTCGCGATAGTTCAACGCCAGATCCTGGGAAATTGTCTCGCGTACATTCAATTCGCGCTGCGCCAGCAAACCAGACCAGCGTTGCTGCAAACCGCGGCAAAACTGCGCTACCCAGACAGTATCAAACTGATTCGGATATGCGCCATACAATGCCAGTACCACGCGCGGTTTTTCCGGTGCCATGGGCAGTGGAATCGCCACCATGCTGAATACCCCAAAACGACGTGCATCTTCGTGCCAGAGCCTGACGTGTTCGTCGTCGCCATGTACGATGGTGGTATGCATGACGCCATCGCGGAACGCCAGCGGCACCAATCCCTTGCCACCAGGTTCTCGTACATCGAGTAGAATCTGCTTGTCCGGGTGGTAAAAAATTTCCCGAAACGCCTCAGCGTATTCACCCGCACTGGCTTCCACTTTAAACACGCCTTCGGCATTCGGCCGTAATACTGCACACACCCGAATGCCCTGCAAATCACCAATGAGTGACAATTCGCTCTGTTGCACATCTACCCATGGCACGGCAGTGTCCGGTAATGGCTGCGCCAGCACATCAAACCATGCCGTCACGGTGTGCTGTCCGGCTTCCAGTTGCGCCTGAATACCATCCTGCAAGCGAGCGTCCGCCACCAGCACCAACAAATACCGATCCCGTGTCGCCAGATCCACCCGGTTTAATTCGTTCACCATTAAATGGCGCCACAGATTCGATATCCGCATCAAATTCAGCGCATCGATGCCCATCAACATGTAAGTAGAATTCAGATGCTTGATGCTGCTATCGAGCACGTCCTCTCGCTGCACATCCGGTTGCATAATGAACTGCAAATGCTCGATCTGGTTGGTTTTCAGCGCTTCCAACTCTGCCGGCAATAAATGCGAAAAAGCCGGATCAAGTTCGGAATGTTGCGTCTTATCTGCATAAAAATTACTTAAAAACAGCATGTTAACAGCATCAAGCAAGCCGCTGAATTTCGTCAGCAAAGCGATGGATTCTTGCCCGTACGGATCGAAAACAGACACAGTACTCCGTTGTTGCAATGTATCCCCCTGTTGCCACCAACTGGTGCGGAGCGTTTTATCCTGCTTGCTTTGATACATCGCTGCATCAGCCAGTCGCAACAATTCATCCGGATCTTCGCTATCAAAGGGAAACAGCACCACACCCATACTCATTCCCACGACAGATCTGACACCCGATACCAACTCAAATGGAGATTCAACCGCGCCATGCAGACGTTCCAGCGCCGCCTTTAACTGCCAACCAAACTGTTGGCTATCAAGATCTTCAATGATTACAACAAATTCATCACCCCCCAGGCGAGCCAAAAAATCACTTGCCCGCAAATATTTACGCAAACGCACCACTAGCTGACGCAGCAGCGTATCCCCGGCATCGTGCCCCAACGAATCATTGACCGATTTGAAATCATCCAGATCCAGAAAACCGACAGCCAGTACTGTATCCATACGCTTCGCATGCGCGATCGCCTGGGGCAAATATTGTTCCAAAGCGAAACGATTGGGCAGTTCAGTCAGGGAATCGTGACGTGCACGCCATGCTTCTGCTTGCTGCATCGCCAGCAGATATTGCGTCTGCTGCTCACGCAAATCGACATTCACCAGTGTCCAGACCACCCGATCATCGTCCGTATCGCCAAAAGCAATGCCACTGATGTCACACAACAACAGCCTGCCATCTTTGCGCGCAAACCTGACGGCCTGCAATTCAACCGCTGATCCCGCATCGCGCAACGCCTGATAAGCTGCCCCCACCCGCGCATACTCAGCCTCATCCATATAAATCTGCCGACTGGACAAACCCATCAGTTCTTCGGGCGAGTAACCAAACATTTCGGAGAATTTTTTGTTATAGAAAATAATCTTGCGTTTTGCTGTCAATGTCATTCCGACCACGGTATTGTCCAGCAATGCATGCTGCAGACGTCGCGCCATGATGCGCTCGATTCCCTGCGACATATCCCGTGCCAATATTTCCAGCAGGGATTGCAATGTTTCATCAAAAACATGGCGCTCTGTCATCAACAACACAAACAACGCCCACAACTTGTCTTGACGAAAAACCGGCAATATCGCAGCAGAATGCAAACCGAAGTCCAGTGCCCGTGCGCGCCAGTCTGCCAAAAAAGAAGTTGGCGTAAAATCGTTGATAAAATAGGCGCGCGCTTCGCGCCATGCCTGCCCGAACCCGCCTTGTCCGGCACTGATATCGGGATTGGTGGAAATGAACAAGTCGTTCAGATAAGACAAATCACCGGCGGCGGAAAAGAAATGAAAACGCCCCTCTTCATCGGGGCGCGCAAGAAAGGTCAAATGGGCATGTGCCTGATCCACTCCCAGTTGGCACACTTGCCGCAACATCTCTGTACCATCATTTACCTCGAAAACCAGGCGATTCACGCGTGCCAGTAAGGCATTGGCATCGTTCCGGCGCTGCAAGGCGGCAAAAGTCTCTTTCGATGTCATCAATCCGTTCGTCACATCAGGCACTATGCGTCATGACAAACAACAAGAGTAATAAAATCATTCAATTTTGTCGACCGTACCAACAATGTCATTCTCAACGATTTTCTCCATTGTTTTTTGTCAATCTAGGGTGAAACGGCTGCTGCCACCGCTTGCGGTACGCGCTCAACCAATCGTGGATCAAACGGTTTTGGCAAAATATAATCACGGCCGAACGCGAGTTGCGTCAGTTGATAGGCATCCAGCACTGATTGCGGTACCGGTTCACGCGCCAGCGCTGCCAACGCATGCACGGCTGCTATCTGCATGGCCTGAGTAATGCGTTTTGCTCTGGCGTCGAGCGCGCCGCGAAAAATAAATGGAAATCCCAAGACATTGTTCACTTGGTTCGGGTAATCCGATCGTCCGGTAGCCATGATAAGATCATCACGCACACTATGCGCTATTTCGGGCGAGATTTCCGGATCGGGGTTGGCAAGAGCGAATACCACAGGGCGATCCGCCATTGACTTCAGCATTTCGGCATTGACCAGATTGGCTGCCGATACACCGATAAACACATCTGCACCAATCATGGCATCAGCCAGCGTACGAGCATCGGTATCGGCAGCAAAAAATTCATGATGGGGAAGCAACCCGTCCATGCCTTTATGCAGCACGCCAGCTTTGTCCACCACGAGCAGTTTCGATTTATCGGCTCCCATGGACAGCAAGAGTTTCAATGAAGCCGTACCTGCCGCCCCGGCACCCAAACAAACGATTTTTGCCTGATTCAGAGATTTCCCCTGAATATGCAAAGCATTGATCAACCCGGCACAAATAATGACCGCTGTGCCATGCTGATCATCGTGGAACACTGGAATATCCAATCGTTCGGACAACGCTTTTTCAATTTCAAAGCAATGCGGTGCAGCAATGTCTTCCAGATTAATGCCACCAAATGTGGGGGCAATGTTAGCCACTGTCTCGATAAACGATGCCGTATCCGGCGCACTGATCTCGATATCAAACACGTCGATATTGGCAAAACGCTTGAACAGCACAGCCTTGCCTTCCATCACCGGCTTTGCCGCCAGCGCGCCCAAATTGCCCAAACCCAGGATCGCTGTGCCATCGGTAATGACCGCGACCAGATTGCCTTTATTGGTATAGCGCCAGACATCGTCCGGATTTTCTGCAATCGCCCGCACCGGTTCTGCCACCCCGGGACTATATGCCAAAGACAAATCATCCGCCGTCTCACAAGGTTTGCTTGCCACCACACCCAATTTGCCGGGACGAGGAAATGCATGGTAATCGAGTGCTCGCTGCTTGCCGTTATCGTTACTATTCATGGCTGTCATTCATGCTTTCCATATTCCAACAATTTCAAAATCCGCGCCAACAGGGCATCTTGCATCGCCTGCGGCGCCCGCGACAAAGCCTGTTTCCAGATTGGCAACATCACCAGCTCTTCACGCAACTCATGTTTGGACAGATAACCTGCCAAAATCGCCAGCAAAGGCGAAACCGTGGACACTTGCGATCCCGGATCGGCAAATGCCAATTCAATCAACGTCGATTGATGCAATATTTCACTATGTTCTTGAACCAGCGCATCACTCGGGTTGACTCCCTGCACATCAGGAGGCGTACGAATGGCAGCGACCAGCATGCCATGCTCAATATCCAGATGCACACGCAATCCGGTAACGAACTCTCGCATCACTTGCGCAGCATCGTCCAACCGTCCCCGATCCGTCAGGTGAATCACTTGTGCAAATAATGCATCCAGTCGTTTGTGCTCTCGTTTCAACACGTCGATGACATCGGTTGGCGGCACTTCTTCCGCCCGTCGCACGAGCACTTCCCAGCTCTCGTCAACCATTTTTGCCACCGTCCATGCCAGATTGTTACGCAGGCACAAATTCAGACTTTGCATCACCCAATCCGGTGTCTCAGCAAACAACAACAGCAAACTTCCATGCACCGGCAGATTTTTGACGGCATTAAATGCCACCGATTGCAGCTGGCTGGACGGCGTGGTACGCAGATCCAGCACCTGCTGTTCCGGTCGAACCATTGACACAGACAAAACCGATGAATTGGACAAAACAGACGAAGTAGATGGAGAATTCATGCCCGCCCCAAAAAAGACTCCCACCAGCGCTTGCGGTTGTTGGGTACAACGACAGCCTGCAAAGCTTCCGGCGGAACCTGACTCATGATCCATCCCGGCCAGACCCGTTCCTTGCTCGAACCACATGACACGCCAAGATTATGCGGGTCATAAATCACCACAAAAGAAGGAACATCGACATCATCGGCATATACAATGCCGCAATAACGCTCTTGATGTTCTGCGTGCAGCAAAGCATCAATACGCGAAATGAAATCCCGTACCTGTTCCGCAGAAGCCATCTCGGTCGGCACCTCTTGCCCGACGGCGTACAGATACCAACCTGCTGACGCATCGATACGCAACCAAAAAGCTGCCAACTGCTCCCAAGATAGTAAGCTATACAACAAACCATCCAGTTTGACTCGAAAATCGCTCAAAAAAATTCCTTTTTTAAACAGTCTATTAAAAAACCTTGTTAACGTGCAACTTGACGTTCGCGAAACTCATCCAACGTCTTGCAATCAATGCACAAAGTGGCTGTCGGGCGCGCCTCCAGTCGCTTCAAACCGATTTCCACGCCACAGGCTTCACAATAACCATATTCGTCATGATCAATTTTGGCAATTGTCTCGTCGATTTTTTTAATGAGCTTACGCTCCCGGTCCCGGTTACGCAACTCGAGCGCCATATCTGATTCCTGGCTGGCACGATCGTTTGGATCGGCAAATAAAGTCGCGTCTTCCTGCATGGCATGGATGGTGCCATCAATGTCCTGCGATAATTCCGCCTTCCACGCCTCAAGAATTTTGCGAAAATGCGCAAGCTGCATGGCGTTCATGTATTCCTCGCCCGGCTTTGGTTCGTAGGGAGTAAACTGGGTAAATTCTGCGGTTGTCATGATTTAGTGTCACTTTAACGATAAAACAGGATTATTCGGGAAAATCAATCCTGCTTAATAGCAGAAACCGACGGGAAAAGCAACGAAGGCATGACAAAATTGCGCATCAAACATCCCGCATCCTTTCTTCCCTGTCGAATATCTGCGCGCAGGGCATCACGGCACCCCTCTGCAAAAATTGCTCGAACTTTGTAAAAAATATCGGTAATATCTGCGTCAACAGACGCCATTCATACTGCAATCAACCCATCTGCAATCAACCCATCTGCGACCAATCCGTCATGACCAGAAAATCTACCCCTCCTTTATCCGCCTTATTGTTTGATGTGGACGGTACGCTGGCCGACACCGAGCGCGATGGCCACCGTATCGCCTTCAATGCTGCGTTTGCTGAACATGGCCTTGACTGGCACTGGGATGTGGCGCGATATGGAGAATTATTATCCATCACCGGCGGCAAGGAGCGCATTCGCCACTTTGTCAGTAATTATCTGCCGGACTATGTACCGCCACAGGATTTTGACGATCTGGTCATTACCTTGCACCGCAGCAAAACCGCGCATTATGCACGACTGCTGGAACAGGGCAATATTCCGCTGCGCCCCGGTGTGACAAGACTGCTGCAAGAAGCGCGCGATGCCGGTTTACGGCTTGCCATTGCCACGACCACCACGCCAGAAAATGTGACGGCGCTGTTGCGGTGCAGCTTGGCAGAAGACGCGGAAAATTGGTTCGAGATCATTGCAGCAGGTGATATCGTACCCCACAAGAAACCTGCGCCGGATATTTACGATTGGGCCTTGCAGCGACTCAACCTTACCGCCGCCGACTGCATGGCGTTTGAAGATTCAGAAAACGGCCTGCGTGCCAGTCTGGCAGCAAAATTGCCCACACTGGTGACTGTCAATGACTATACGCTTGACCATGATTTCAGTGGTGCCTGTGCTGTCATCAGCGATCTGGGTGAACCTGGCCAGCCCGCCAATATCATGGCAGGCTCGCTGCATGGTGACCGATATGTGTCACTCGACACGCTCATTAAATTACATGACCATGCCTGACCGTCGCTACCTGTCAGCCGTGCTGTCCGGCTATCGGTCCTGTTTTGAACAGATTCGATTCCAGTTCATGGCTGAATGCCGGATCATGGCGACGAATCCACTCCAGCACCATGGCGGCATGTTCTTTTTCTTCATCCCGATTATGCGCCAGAATCGCTTTTAACTCCGGATTCTGGCAAACGTCGACACGCTGATTATACCAGTCTACGGCTTCCAGTTCTTCCATCAGCGAAACGATGGCGCGATGCATATCGCGCGTTTCGTTGCTTAACAAATCAAATGGTTCGTGATACCCTTCGTTAGCCATATCGGCTCCTTTTTTCATGTCATCACATCAGCAGGTATTGCAACAACAAAACCATTGCCTGTCAAGCCATATTGGCCGACCCACTTAACACTATGTCCGAACCGTCCTTTCCTGAATTCCATGCCACGCTGCAAAGCGTCGCCACCCTGTCTCCAACAGTCAAGCAATTTACGCTGCTATGCACTGACAAACATTACCAACGCGAAGCCGGGCAGTGGATACGTGTTGCCCGCAAAATGGACTCTACCATCCATGCGAACAGCTTTTCAGTCGTCTCCGCGCCGCGCGCTCCCGGACACATCGAACTCGCCATCAAAACCAGCGTCCGCCAGCCGCTCATCCGCTGGTTGCATGAATCTGCCAAACCTGGAGATACTGTCGCCATCAGCAATGGGCAGGGCAGCTTTTGTTATCGTGCCAGCATGGGTCTGCGCGTAGTATTACTGGCTGCTGGCACCGGTATTACCCCTTTTGTCAGCATCCTCCGCCATATCGCCGACGAGGTGCCGGATGCACAGGCCACGCTTGTCTATAGTATCGCCAGTCGTGACGAGTGCCTGTACTGTGAAGAACTCCAGCAATTGTGTGACGGGAAACGCTTGCGTTTTTTACCGACGTTGACCCAACCAGACCACAACTGGCACGGACATACCGGACGGATCGATATTGATTTGCTCCGCCAAGCCGGTCTGGATCCACACAGCCTGTATTATCTGTGTGGTCCACAAGAAATGGTGGATGACATTAGCGCCATGCTGTTAGAACACGGCATCCCGGAACAACAGGTCGTGTTTGAAAAATGGTGGTAAGTCATCCGTGACTTCGCCACAACATTCACCACAACATTCACCACAACATTCACCACAACATTCACCACGACATTCACCACGACACCTGATTCTGCGCTAAAATCCGGCCATGACTTATCTTGCTCTGGCGCGCAAATGGCGTCCCCGAACCTTCAGCGAATTGACCGGCCAGACTCACGTCGTCCGCGCGCTCAGTAATGCGCTCGACCAAGGACGCCTGCACCATGCGTGGCTGTTTACCGGCACACGCGGCACGGGCAAAACCACCCTCGCCCGTATTCTGGCCAAGGCGTTGAATTGCGAGCAAGGCGTCAGCGCACAACCCTGCGGCGAGTGCAGCGCGTGCCGTCAGGTTGACGCCGGGCGTTTTGTCGATCTGATTGAGCTGGACGCCGCATCCAATACCGGCATCGACAATATGCGCGACGTGCTGGACAATGCACAATACATGCCGACTGTTGGCCGTTTCAAGGTATATATCATCGACGAAGTGCACATGTTGTCCAAAGCGGCTTTCAACTCAATGCTGAAAACGCTGGAAGAACCACCTGCGCATGTCAAATTCATTCTGGCCACCACAGACCCACAAAAAATTCCCATTACAGTGCTGTCACGTTGCCTGCAATTCAACCTGAAACAGCTATCGCCAGCGCTCATCCAACAGCGTATGACGCAGATTCTGACTGCCGAAAACATCACTGCCGATTCAGCTGCCCTGCAACAACTGGCGCGTGCCGCACAAGGCAGCATGCGTGATGCGCTCTCATTGCTCGACCAGGCCATTGCCTGGAATCCTGCCCATATTCAAACCGAATCTGTGTTAGAGATGCTGGGAACGCTGGATCACGACACCCTGTTGCGACTCATTCGTGCACTACAGGACGGCGACGCCAACGCCGTCCTGCAACAAGCCAACGACATCATCGCACAAAATGCCGATTTGGGTGGTGTCCTGCAAGAGCTTGCCCGCCTGCTGCACCAGATTGCCCTGTGCCAGATTGCACCTGATACGCTGGAAAACGACCTGCCCATCCATCAGATTTTGCGTGAAATGGCCGCCAGCATTCCACCCGACCAAGTCCAGCTGTATTATCAGATTTGCCTGCTGGGCAAACGCGATTTACCTTTGGCACCCGATGAAGCGGCCGGATTTTCCATGACTTTGCTGCGCATGCTGGCCTTTTTACCTGCACAGGAACATACGCCACCCTCTGCACCGGTACGCCCTGCCGTTGCGCACAATACGCCAGCCACCACCATCGCCAGAAATGGCGCGATTACTGCTGCCACGCAACCGGCAACGACCGTTCCGGCACAACAAGATACAGCGCAAGAGGCGACACAAGATACGGCACAAGACAACAGACAGAATGTAGCACCAGACAACACGCCAAATACCACCCCCACAATAAGCCTGCAACAGCGCAATCTGCCCCGACATGCCGCCGACTGGCAACAACTGGTCGAAGAGATGAAACCCGGCGCACAAGCACGCATGCTGGCGCTAGAGTGCGAATGGCAATCCAGCGAGGAAGACAAACTTTACCTGCTACTGCCCCATTCTCATAAACATCTGGCACAACCCGGTTACCAAAGCAAACTGCGCGAAGCATTGACAAAACATTTTGCCCGCCCCATCCAGCTGATACTGACCTTGCAGGAAAGCGTTTCTCACTCGCCCCAGCGTATCGTAGAAAAAGATCGCGCCCAGCGTCAGGCTGATGCCGAAACCAGTGTGCAACAAGACCGTTTTATTCAGGAAGCCATCGAGCACATGGGCGCCCGTATGGTATCCACTCGAACGAACCCTTAATCCAGGAGAATGACATGCTCAAAGGTGGTATCAGTCAAATGATGCGTCAAGCACAAAAAATGCAGGAAAACATGCAAAAAGCCCAGGAAAAACTGGCGGAAATCAACGTGGAAGGCAGCGCCGGCGGCGGCATGGTTCGCGTGGTAATGAATTGTCGCAACATTGTTCATCGGGTCAGTATCGACGACAGTCTCATCAACGACGACAAAGATATGCTGGAAGACCTCGTCGCCGCTGCGCTCAATGATGCCTTGCGTAAAGCAGAAGCCATGTCGCAGGAACACATGGGCGCACTGACATCCGGATTGCAACTGCCGCCCGGATTCAAAATGCCATTTTAAGGCTGCCAAACATTGTCTACCGACGCACCATCACTGCTTGCCGAACTCATACAATCCTTGCGTGCCCTGCCTGGTGTCGGGCCCCGTTCGGCACAGCGCATGGCCTATCACCTGCTGCAGCATGACCGCGCAGGCTGCAAGCGTCTGGCTCATGCGCTGGATATTGCGTTGGAACAATTGCAACACTGTGCATCATGCAATAATTTCAGTGAACAGACTCTCTGTGGTCTGTGCGCCAATGCCTCTCGCGACAATCATCTTTTGATGGTAGTAGAAATGCCCACCGATTTGCTCATGTTGGAGCAGACCCATCTTTACCGCGGCCTGTATTTTGTCCTGATGGGGCATTTATCACCAATAGACGGTATTGGTCCACATGACATTCATCTGGAACGCTTGCTGCGCCGAATAGAAACCAGCCCGATTACCGAAGTGATTCTGGCGACCAATTTTACAGTCGAGGGCGAAGCCACCGCACACGCCATCCGGCAATTACTGAGCGCGCACCCAATCAAAATCACCCGTATTGCGCGCGGAATCCCGTCCGGTGGCGAACTGGAACACACCGATTCCAGCACGCTTGGGCAAGCGCTCATGGAAAGGCGTCACTATGACGGTTGACTGCCCCTTGTGCCATCCCGCACCAACAGAAACCCTGCTCTGGCAAAATGACCAATTGCGCATTATCCTGGCCAATGAACCGGATTACCCCGCGCTGTGCCGCGTCATCTGGCACACACATATACGCGAAATGGGCGATCTTGCACCCGCACAGCAACACGACCTCATGCATGTCGTTTTCATCGTTGAGCAAGCGTTGCGCCAATTGCTGCAACCCGACAAAATCAACCTCGCCAGCCTGGGCAATCTGGTCCCCCACCTGCACTGGCATATTATTCCACGCTTCCGCAATGACCGGCATTTTCCTCTTTCCATCTGGAGCGCACCACAACGCGATGGTGATTGTCGACAGAAAGATATCGACGTCGAATCCTTACGTCATTTGCTCACCACTCGTCTTGCCGCATCAATTACCGCTGCTGCCGTGACTGACCGCGCATCATAGAACCTTCACTCAAACGTCACAAGCTACTAAGTTTATTTTTGTATCCTCCCTGCTGATGAATCACTAATAAATCGAATCGTGAATCGATATCGTGATTTTGACTTATTTTTTACACAGGGAGAAAACCATGCGATTGCACTTGCAACAACACTCATTTCATAAAAAGCGGCTCACCCGCGCCATTCTGGGCAGTCTGATTGCCATCGTCGCTCAGTCCGCATTGGCCGATGCCACTGATCTGGGCACTGTGCAAGGCAGTACCGCCGCTGACAACAGCCTGGTCAACGTACAGAACAACCCGGCCTCGGCGGCTTTTCAGGCGCCGAGCCAAGGATCGCTGAACAGCACCGAACCACAGTCCATCATCAATCAGCATTTCATTCAGGAAAATGCTTATCCCGGTTCTAATTACCCCGACCTGGTGCAATATACCCCCAGCACCTGGAGCGTGAATCCAAACGGAGCAGGTGCGATGGAATCGCAATCTGGCGGTCCTTTCGTGCGCGGTTTTCAGGATGGTCAATATAACGTTACCTTTGACGGTATCCCCTGGGGTGACTCCAACGACTTTACCCATCATTCGACCGTTTATTTCATGCCACAGGACATGGGCGGCATCGTCGTCGACCGTGGACCGGGTGACGCCAGTACCTTGGGTGATGCCACGTTTGGCGGCACGATGGCAATGCTGTCACGCGCACCCAACACCACGAGCGACTTGACCACTTATCTGGACATGGGCAGTTTCGGCACCCGATTGGCCGGTGCGCAGTACGATACCGGCATCATGCATCAGTACGGCGATGCCAGCGCGTTCATCAGCTACAAGAGCTTCCATACCGATGGTTACCTGACCAACGCCAATCAAGACCGTACCAACCTGTTCGTCAAACTGGTCAAACCGGTCGGTGACGACACCTTGTTGACCTTCGTCGGCATGCAAAACCACACCACGCAGAATCCGCCAATTGGCGCCACGTTGAGTGAATTGCAACAATACGGCAATAATTATGGCCTGGTCGAAAATCCGGGCAGTGGCAATTATCAAGGCTACAATCGTGACGACATTCACACCGACTTTGAATACATCGGCGTGCAAACCAACCTGAGTGGCTGGCGTCTCGACAACAAACTGTACACTTATGCTTACGACCACAACGGCTGGAACGGTCTGGATCAAGGCAGCGGCCAATTCCCGTCCTTAAACGGCTCCAGCGGCACTTCATTTCCGGTACTGGCCGACGGCACTGTTGACACAAACGGCGTTCCCGGCACCATGATGACCATGGATTACCGTTCCATCGGCGACTTTTTGCGCCTGTCGCGCGACATAGGCCCCGGCACATTGAACGTCGGCGCGTGGTATGACCATCAAGACAATACCCGCTGGCAATTTGAAACCAACGCAACCACTGGTGGTTATAACTACGATAACCCGTTTGGTCTTTCGCTGGTACCGCTAAGCCCAACCAGTCTGGGCAGCAACAATCCTCTGTACTACACCGACCGCTACATGACCGATACGCTGGACACCAAACAGGCCTACATCGATTATGCCTGGAAACCGATGCCCAACCTGACCGTGACCCCAGGTATCAAATACGTGTCATTTACTCGTGGTATGGACGCCACGGTCAACCAGGGCAACACCGGAGCACCAGTCAACGAAAATGTGACCTGGGACAAGGCCTTGCCGTCGATTGACATGCGTTACATGATTCAGCCCGACTGGTCGTCCTACGCTCAGATTGCGACCGGCTTTCTGGCTCCCAACCTGAACCTGTTTTACCCAAAGGGTAGCGCGACGGCCACCAACCCCGGCTCACTCAACCCGGAATCGACCACCAACTATCAAGTGGGCACCACTTACACCACCAACCGGTTTGTGTTATCTGCCGATGTGTATTACATCCACTTCAACAACCTTGAGCAAAGCAATATTTATCAAGGCATCACCGTCTACTCCAACGCCGGCGGCGTGGATTACGACGGTTTTGAAACCGAAGGCACGTATCATCTGGGCAGTGGATTCAACCTGTATGGCAACTATACGTTCAACGTTGCCAAAACCATCAGCCAACCCAATAATCCAAGCCAATGGATTGCCGACACACCAGAACACACTGGCGTTGCCGGTCTGATTTACAACCAGGGCCCCGCCTACGCTTCGCTGATGACCAAATTTGTCGGTCAACGCTACGGCGACCCAGGTCAACAAACACCGTTGAGCTCTTACAGCATTACTAATTTCAGCAGCAGCTACGAGATTCCTGCACCGCTGAGCTGGATCAAAAAAGCCACGATCGGCTTCATGATCGACAACTTGCTCAACAGCCAGAAAATCTTTGCTTCAAATGGTACGGATGTCAACGGCAACGAATTGTATTACACCTTGCCGGAACGCAGCTACATGCTGAACCTTTCGCTCAGCATGTAATAATCAAGCATATAGTCATTCGTTTTCAGCTTCACCAGAAGCTTGGCCACCGCTTGCGGTGGCCTTTTTTATAATCACAAAAAATATGGCCAGTTAATATGGCAAACAGACGTTCATGCGACAAGCAAACAATCATGCTACCAATGATTGCGACCAGCCAATCGCCTTCGCGTGCGCCACGTTGATGTCATCCAACGCAACACCCAAAACATCAGCAAGCTCCAGCGCAGTATCGTCCGGCAATTCACACGCTTTGACCAATTCCAGAACGGAATGAAAAACTCCCGTACGGTCAAGCAAGGCATCAAGCACACTTTCCGGCAGGCGAATTTGATCGATTGCCTGCGTCATTTCTATCCCCAGCAAGCGATCCAGCAAGGAAAACATGCCAACGATGAACAGATTTTCCACATCTTGACTGGACAGTAACTTGGCGCCCAATAGTTCCATCATCCGTCCGCGCATCAATGCCGTCTGCAACAAGACGGAAGAAACATGCCCGGAATCACTGGTGGCAAGCAACACACACAGCCAGCGGTACAAGGGGCGATAGCCAAGCATCTGGATGGCGTGGCGTAACGATTTGATTTCAAAACCCAAACCAAACGCAGCAGAATTTATATAAAACAACAGCTTGTATGAAATACCTGCGTCGTGTTTCAACAACTCTTCCAGCACGTTTATTTCGGCATTCGCCTGCACAGCATCCATGACCCGCAACAAAGTAACCTGGGAAGGATTGAGTGCTTTTTGCTCCCCGACAAGATCCGGCGGCAAAGTATAATAAAAATCGCCCACCACGGTACTCAAACCCAATTTGTGACAAACAGCCAGTTCACGCCAATCTTCTACGCGGGACGCCAACATGTGCACAGAGGTATTTTTCAGCACACCATAAATTTTTGCCTGCGCAGAAAAATTTCCTGCCTCAAATCGTACTTCAACCAAGTCGACCAGACTGAACAGTTCGGGTTGCAAAGCAGCCAGATCGTCAATGCGCAATACAATCTCGCAACCCTCTTGTCGCAACATCTGCATGGCTTCGCATTCGGCTGCATCTTTCAAATCTTCCGGCAAGACAATCAAGCCCAACGCGGATCTGGGCAGGTCACAAAATCCGTCATCACGCAACAAGGCTGCCGGCGAGCGAAAATAATAACGTAATCCGGCAGGCTGATCACGCTCCTGATTCGACCCGAAAAGGCCGCTAATCCATACCAGTGTTTCACGCGCTTTGGCGACCAATCCCTCGGTGGTATTAACCGGCTGACGCCAAAAAAAATAGTAGCCCATCAATTTCTGCTGTCGATCCAGCACGGCCGCACGTTTGACAATATAGGCTTCAGGCATGCTCGTGACTCCAGAATGGTCGTCGCATCAAAAACCCAGACTGCTCAACAAATCGTCTACCTGCTCCTGATCAGACACCACATCCTCGGCGTGAGGGTTGATCTGTGGGCCGTTCAGCAAACCGGAGGTTTCTTTCCTTAATTCCACCGGTGCATAATCGAGCAACAACTGCACCAACTGAGTTTCCAGATTATGCGCGAGTTCAGTAATGCGGCGAATGACTTGGCCAGTCAAATCCTGAAAATCCTGCGCCATCATGATATCAATCAACTGTTGTTTACTGATATTGGCATTTGCGTTAATCTGTTGCAGGGCAAGCGTTATTTTCTCATGCCCTGGCACGGCTCGACATTCCACCGTGTCGCACTCACACAAGGCAGTATCACATTGCGCAATAATCTGTTCCTGCAACGGAATGGTCGTGTCAGTGGCATTCAGTACACGCTGCGCTGCCTGTTCTGTCATGCTGACCACATAATTCAGTCGTTCCCGCACATCGGGTATGTCACGCGCTGCGTTCTGAATGACTTTATCAAGACCCAGTGCGCGCAGATTATCATGTAGTGTACGAGCAATCTGCCCGACACGGGACAATAGTTCGTCATCCGTTGCAGTTGCTTTCGTCGTTGCGGATGCTGTATCACATTGATTTGACGAATCGAAATCAGACATGCTCATTTCCCCCATTATTATTTGCCCATTTTTTCGAATATTTTGCTTAATTTTTCATCCAGGGTGGCCGCCGTGAACGGCTTGACGACGTAGCCGCTGGCGCCCGCCTGGGCAGCAGCGACGATATTCTCTTTTTTGGCTTCAGCAGTCACCATCAAAACAGGCAAATGTTTCAGTGCAGCATCGGCCCGAATACTCTGCAATAATTGCAGACCGTCCATATTGGGCATATTCCAGTCGGACACGACAAAATCGAAGTGCCCGTTTTTTAGCATGGACAGCGCAATAGCGCCATCCTCCGCCTCTTCCACATTGGAATATCCTAACTCCTTCAACAGATTCCGCACGATGCGGCGCATCGTGGAAAAATCGTCTACCACCAAAAATTTCATATTGGCATCAGCCATGGTCTACCATCTCCCATCTCAAGCAATCAATAAAGGCGCACTTATATTTTCGTCACCGGCGATTTTACCATTGGCAGAGGTTTCGCCTGTACTACCATCATGATCCGTCCGGCAATTTTATCCAGCGCGATTACCTCATCGACTGCTTCCAGTGCAATCGCTTCTCTGGGCATGCCAAACACGACACAACTGGTTTCATCTTGCGCCAGGGTATACGCACCAGCACGCTTCATGGTCAACAAACCCTTCGCGCCATCTTTACCCATGCCTGTCAAAATCACCCCTATCGCGTTGGCTCCTGCTTCCCGTGCCACGGAATCAAACAATACATCAACGGAGGGACGATGGCGATTCACCGGCTCAGCCTGCGACAAGCGTAACACAGGCTTTCCCGCAACACGCGCCAAGAGCAAATGGGAATGCCCCGGTGCAATGTATGCATGCCCCGGCAAAATTTCGGTATCATCCTTTGCCTCTGCAACCCGAATTCTACACAAGTCATTTAACCGTTGGGCAAATGACTGCGTAAATCCGGCCGGCATGTGCTGAGCAATAAGTACCGGCGGACTATTTACCGGTAACTGCGTCAATATTTCCCGAATGGCCTCCGTTCCGCCGGTGGAAGCACCAATGGCAATGATACTGCCAGTCAACAATTCAATACCCCTCCACGCTTGTCAACGCGATTTCAGACGACGCGCGTACGCCAATTCACGCTGAGCCAACGTGTCATTCTTCAATTCATGGATTTTTCGCACAAAAACCTTGCCATCACGCGGGAAAAAATAAACTTTTCGCGGATAGTTGCCATTCAGATCCTGCGCTCGCACCGGAATACCTTGCTGAGCAAGATATTCCAGCACAAATGCTGCATTACGCTCCCCGACATTCGATTGATCAAACCCATCTACCACGCTTCCGCCGCCAAATACTTTGGCTTCAAACCGTTCCTGCCTTGCTCCGGCCTTGACCATCTGCTCCAGCAAAATATTCATGGCGTGATTGCCATAGCGCATGGATTGGGTTGACTGGGACAACAGTCCGTACCCTGGCTCCGGCAACATAAAATGATTCATGCCGCCATAACCAGAAACCGGGTCACGAATACAGGCTGACACGCAAGAACCGAGCACCGTTACAAGCACCATATCCTCATTGGTGTAATAATACTCACCCGGCAACAATTTGGCTGCTTGTCGCTGGAACCCCGCATCATAATACAGATTGCTGGCAAAATGTTCTTCTGCGGTGTCCCACCCCATTACAATCTTCCTGATTCTGCAAACGCATTTGAAGACCGGTTCCCGTTGAGGCGATACACCGTTTTTCCCACCAAACTAAAATCCGATGTTATATTCAAAAAGTTTTCCGAATGCCCGGCAAACAATAAAGCCTGTGGTTTCATCACCCGGGTAAAATGCGTCAATATTTTTGATTGCGTGTTTTTATCAAAATAGATCATTACATTACGACAAAAAATAACATCAAACACACCAAAGTCAGGCCAGGATTCAGACAACAGATTAATGGCGTGGAAGCGAACCATTCGCTGCAACACCGGCCTGATGCGAACAAAACCTTCCTGACTGCCACTACCTTTCAAAAAAAAACGCCGCAAACGATCGGGCGCCAGTTTTTGTACCCGTTCAACCGGGTAAATACCCTGCTCTGCCGTTTTTAATACTTGCGTATCAATATCACTCGCCAGCACGGTAATCGGTGGATTCAGCGAATCAAATGCTTCGCAGGCTGTCATGACGATGGACCATGTTTCCTCTCCACTGGAGCTGCCTGCGCACCAGATGTTGACCGGCGTTTGACGTGTCAGCAAAAATTCGGCCAACATCGGAAAGTGGTGCGCCTCACGAAAAAAAGATGTCAGGTTGGTCGTCAGCGCGTTGGTAAAACTCACCCATTCATCATTGCCTGGCTGGCTCTCCAACAAGTCGAGATATGCCGAAAAACGGGTGAATCCCAATGTTCTCAATCGTCGTGAGAGCCGTCCATACACCATTTCCTGTTTTTGCTCTCCCAGCGCAATACCAGCGCGCTGATAGATCATATCTCGCACACGAGAGAAATCCCGCGTTGTAAATTCGAATTCCAGATCACGTGTTCCGGCTGGCATTCGGCCGTATTCCCTGATGAACAAATCGATAGGCGTATTGAATGACCGTATTGGCGGGCATGATGGCTACAAAAATCACGCAAACCGCTCAATATGCCATCATCACGGCGCCAGCAGCATCAAAACTCTTGCCATTCTTCGCCCACCGCTTCAATATCCGGGCGTCTTCTTTCCGGGATATGTGCCACCGGTTGCGGTTCATTGGCAGGCAGGTCTGTGGGTTCAGGTGCCCGATAGGAACGCGCTTCCAACAATTTCAGTTTGAACCGGCTAACGGCTTTTTCCAGCGATTCGGCTTGCTCCTGCATACTCTGCGCTGCGGTAGCGGCTTGTTCAACCATGCGCGCATTCTGCCGCGTTACGCCATCCATATCGGAAACCGAGCGATTGATTTGCTCGATGCCCGTGCTCTGCTGGCTGGATGCCTGATAAATGGTTTCCAGCAAACCGGTAAACAGACCCACCACGGTCAGAATCTCTTCCATGTTGTCACCGGCCTGTTCGACAAGCGCAGAGCCATCTTTCACGCCTGCCACGGAATGGTCAATCAGACCCTTGATTTCTTTTGCCGCCGCAGAACTACGCTGCGCGAGACTGCGCACTTCGGCTGCCACCACAGCAAAACCACGCCCCTGCTCACCGGCACGGGCAGCCTCCACCGCCGCATTCAGCGCCAGAATGTTCGTCTGAAATGCGATGCCTTCAATCACGCTGATGATGTCGACAATCTTGCGTGAACTCGTGCTGATACGTGCCATGGTTTCCACGACCTTGCGCATGGTTTCTCCGCCCGCTTCAGCAATTTCACGTGTTGTTCCCGCCACTTTCAGCGCATGGTGGGCGCTTTCGGCATTCTGCTGCACAATGGTGGTCATCTCTGCCGTGGCTGTCGCTGTTCCAGACAAAGCCTGCACCTGTTGCTCGGTGCGCTGCGCCAGCTCGGTATTACTATGGGCAATTTCTCCCGCATGCTGAGCAATACCATCTGCTACAGAACGTACATGGCCTACCATATTGTTCAGGCTGTCAGCCATCTGTTGAATGGCACGCAACAACACCACGATTTCTGCTGGTGCATCCTCAGCGCGTATCTGTTGGTTCAAATCGCCTGAAGCCACGCGACGCACGATATCGATCGTCCGGTTCAGAGGTTGATCAATCGAATATACAATCCAGCCGCCCATGCCAATTGCCGCCAATATGCCCAACAACGTCAATATGATAGCCAATACACGCAACCAGACGAAATTGTGCTCGATACGCTGATAAATGCTTGCCGCCTGCTGATTTTCAAAACTCCTCAATTTATCGACCTGTGTATTGAGCGCCATTTGCTGGTCACGCATGGTTTTGATGGCGATTTCCATGGCTTGGCGCGGGTGTCCGGTGCGCACGGCATCCAACAACGGCTGAATGCCCTCATGCTTGTATTCATCACGTACTTGCGCCAACCCCGCCACGATTGGCTGTTCATCCGCGCTCCACGACATCTCATCCAACACCTTCTGAAACTGGCTGACCATCTGCCGGTTATGGTCAAATTCCTGTATCAAGGTAGCGCTGGTCGCGTCATCGTCCGGTATTTCGGCCAGTTTGCCCATGACCAGACGCGACAGGATCAATTGATTCTGATCCATCAAGCGCTCCATCGCACTTAACTGATGTATTTTAGTGAAATTATCGTTATAAATGCTTTTGAGCGCATCATTCGATTGTGTCAGCATAAACACGCCCATCAATCCTCCTATCAACATGGACAGGCAGAGAAAAACGACGATGGCTACTAATCTGGCCCGGATGCTCAAGTTTTGTAACATATTCTTATCTCCACGATGGCTCGCACCATCCTTACCATACCCTCAAAAAACCGGTTCACGGCTCACTTTTCGATTTGATAACCCAGTTTCTGCCGTGATGCCTGCTTTGGCGCTTGTCGATCAACCTCCAAAGCAGGTCGTTTGCTGACATGATTGCCCACCGCCTCGCTCACTATCTGGAAACGATTCACCATTTGTTCCAACTGTTGCGCCTGATCATGCAAGGACTTTGCCGCAGCAGCAGATTGTTCGACCAGTGCTGCATTCTGTTGCGTCGTATCATCCATTCGACCCAGCGCACGATTGACCTGCTCAATTCCCGTGCTCTGATCACGACTGGCCTGACTGATTTTCGCAACCGTTTTGGTCACATGATCAATGCTGGACACCACTTCACCCATCGTCGATCCCGCATTGGATACCTGCTGATTTCCCATTTTCACTTTGGCAACCGAATCATCGATCAATTGCTTGATTTCCTTGGCTGCATTTGCACTACGCTGTGCCAGACTGCGCACTTCTGCGGCCACGACGGCAAATCCGCGCCCCTGTTCACCTGCACGAGCAGCTTCGACTGCGGCGTTCAATGCCAGAATGTTGGTCTGAAAGGCAATACCATCAATAACACCAATAATATCCGCAATCTTGCGTGCTGATTCACTGATGGCGCCCATGGTCATTACGACTTCTTCCACCGCACGTCCCCCTCGCACGGCGACTTCGGACGCCTTGTTGGCCAACTCATTGGCTTCACGGGCATTATCTGCATTCTGTTTGACAGTCGCCGTCAATTCGGCCACTGTCGATGCCGTTTCCTGCAAGGAACTGGCCTGAGATTCAGTCCGGCTAGACAAATCCAGATTGCCTGCCGCGATCTCACTTGCCGCCGACGCAACCCCTTCACTGGTGGTATGCATGGCGCCAATCAACTGATTCAAATTGCGGTTCATCTCGCGCAAGGAATCAAACAGGCGTCCCAATCCGTCTTTACTCACAAAATCAATCCGGCCGGTCAAATCTCCATGCGCAATACGGTTGCTGATGTCGACAGCCTCCCGTAAGGGCCCTGTGATGCCGCGCACGAATACCACCCCGATAGCGCCTCCCATCAACGCTCCGATCAGCAATAACATCACGTCGAATGCCAATGCGTGCGACCAGCCGGAAAATGCTACTGCCGTCAATATCAACATATACCCGTACGCCAGACCGAACGCCAGACTCAGTCGTGCACCAATGCCCAGATTACCCATCTTTACTTACCTCGCTGCTTGACTGTCGATACATTCAAAACTCTTTCCATTCATCTGTGTCCGGCGCAACCGGTTTGGCTGCAGATATAGCCGTGCGGGGTGGCGCCACCTGTCGCGTCGCAGGTGCGCGCTCGCGCAAGGAATGTGACGATGTCGCCGCCTGTCTTGACGCAGCCAGTTGCGGCTTGCCTGCGCGTACTGCCGCAGTACGCGACGCAGCGACATGAACATATTCATCCGGAAGGCTGAAACGGTACACCACCTGTTCCAGCCGCATGGCCTGTTCCTGCAGGGACTTGGCTGCAGCAGCGGATTGTTCGACCAGCGCCGCATTCTGCTGCGTGCCTTCGTCCATCTGGCTGATGGCCTGGTTCACCTGCTCGATACCGATACTCTGTTCACGGCTGGCCGTGGTAATGTCACCCATGATCGCCGCCACGCGCTGGATGCTCCCCACCACCTCCTGCATCGTCGTGCCCGCCTGCCCCGCCTGCTGATTGCCCGTCGCCACTTTTGTCACCGAGTCATCGATCAGTTGCTTGATCTCCTTCGCCGCTCCGGCGCTGCGTTGCGCCAGGCTGCGCACCTCCGCCGCCACCACTGCAAAACCTCGTCCCTGCTCGCCTGCCCGCGCAGCCTCAACTGCGGCGTTCAACGCCAGAATATTGGTCTGAAACGCAATCCCGTCAATCACACCAATAATATCCGCTATCTTGCGCGCCGATTCACTGATGGCGCCCATCGTCGTTACCACATCGGCCACCACCCGCCCGCCGCGTACCGCCACCTCGGACGCATTCTCCGCCTGCTCGTTCGCCTGCCGCGCATTGTCCGCGTTCTGTCGCACCGTCGTCGTCAACTCTTCCATCGCCGCCGCCGTCTCCTCCAGTGATCCGGCCTGCTGCTCCGTGCGGTTCGACAAATCCAGATTGCCCGCCGCAATCTGGCCGGATGCGGAAGCAATATGCTCCGTGCCATCACGCACTTCGCTCACAATGCGCAACAATGCCTCGTTCATGTCACGCAATGCATGCTGCAATTCGGCAAATTCATCCTGCCGGGCCACATCGATCCGTGCGCTCAAGTCGCCGGACGCCACCTTGCGGGCCACCTGTACCGCCTGTTCCAGCGGCAACAATATCGCCGCCATGAGCCGCCAGCCAGTCCACAATGCAACGATCGCCCCCGCCGCGATTATTGCCACCATGAACAGCGTGGTTCGCGTCAGATCGCTGCGAACGCGGTCTGCACTGGCGATCTCCCGTTTGGCCAGGTAAGCGCGCAACTGACGAACATCGTCCGTACCCTTGCCATAGCTGGACTTCAATTCACGGGCCAGGCGCCTCGCATCATCCCATTGCGCATTCTGCATGGCCGCCACAACGGCACGGGCCTGATCGATCTTGAGGTTGCCGGTATCCGCCACCCACATATCCAGCAGATGTTTTTCCACAGGATCGGTCACGACGATGGCATATTCGCGGTAACGCCGATCAATGTCATCTGCCTTCTGACTGATCTTGTCCAGCCGCACTACCGGCTCGGCATGCTCAGGCACACTCTGTGCCGACGCATCCGCCGGCACAGATTGAAGTGCCGCCATCATCTGGGCGCTAAGGGTTTTCACCGACAAACGCAGATCGTCCACCGCCAGCTCGGCATCCTTGTCATGCAAGGTCGAATCTTCCAGAACCGACACCGTATGCCGACCCAGATAAATACCCATGCCGCCCACCAGCATCAACATGACCACCAACCCGGACAACACCAGGATCAACCGCAATTTCACCGTCATCTGCCTTGCCACCATTTCTCCATCCTCCAGCGATTTCATCTTGTTTTTCGTTATTGATCAATTCATGGTTCTGTCAGTCCCATTTCCGGGCTATTCATCAGTTTTTCGATATCGACCAGAATCAGCATGCGTTCATCAACTGTACCAAGCCCCAACAGATATTCCGTGCTCAAAGCGCTGCTGACGGGTGGCGCCATGCCTATTTGCTCGGGCTGCAATGTTGTCACATCAGACACGCTGTCTACCACGATACCCATGATACGCCCGGTAATGTTCAAAATAATCACCACGGTCAGGTCAGTATATTCAGCGCGTCCCAAATCAAACTTGATGCGCAAATCCACCACCGGCACAATCAGACCACGCAGATTGATGACTCCTTTGATAAAAGAAGGCACATTGGCAATTCGCGTGGGTGACTCATATCCTCGTATTTCCTGCACCCGCAAAATATCGATACCGTATTCTTCGGCGCCCAGCGTAAACGCCAAAAACTCCCGTCTGCCTTCCATTGCATCCAGACTGCTCTGCATGTTGTCTCCCATTACACCAATCCGCGCGTCAAAGCGGCCACGTCCAGAATCAGCGATACACCGCCATCTCCCAGAATCGTGGCGCCAGAAATACCCGGCACCTTACGGAAGTTGGTTTCCAGATTTTTCACCACGACCTGTTGTTGTCCGAGCAACGTATCGACCAGTAATGCTGCTTTCTTGTCGTCAACAGTCAATACCAGCACAATGCCCTCCGTCGGTTTTTCCGAGCTTGGCACGATACCAAATACTTCATATAAATAGAATAGTGGCAAATATTCTTCGCGAACCTTGAGCAGGCGGCCACTGCCGGCGACTTCCTTCAAATCAGACGAAACCGGTTGCAAGGATTCCACGACGTACGCCAGCGGAACGATATAAATTTCATTGCCCACCTTAACCGACATGCCATCCAGAATAGCCAGCGTCAGCGGGACAGAAATACGCATGACAGATCCACGCCCGTCCACAGAACGAATTTCCACCGTCCCACCCATGTCGGTAATGTTCCGACGCACCACATCCATCCCGACCCCACGGCCCGATACATCGGTAACCACCTCAGCCGTTGAAAAACCCGGCATGAAAATCAACTGCCAGACATCTTCATCCGGCATGTTGTCCTGCACTGGCAGGCCATTCTGTTTTGCCTTGGCAAGTATCCGTTCCCGGTTCAACCCTGCACCATCGTCAGTCACCTCAATGACAATATTGCCCCCCTGATGTGACGCGGACAAGGTCAATTTTCCCGTTTCAGGCTTGCCATGTTTGCGCCGTACGTCGGGTAATTCGATGCCATGATCAACACTGTTGCGTACCAGATGGGTCAGAGGGTCGATAATACGTTCAATCAATCCCTTATCCAACTCTGTAGACGCACCCTGCGTAATGAACTCCACCTGTTTTCCCAGCTTGCTCGCCAATTCGCGTACCATGCGCGGAAAACGCGAAAACACATAATCCATCGGCATCATACGAATCGACATCACTGATTCCTGCAAATCGCGCGTATTGCGCGATAACTGCGCGATGCTATTGAGCAAGGTCTCATGTTGCACCGGATCCAGTCCACTCGCGCGCTGATCAATCATGGCCTGCGTAATGACCAATTCACCGACCAGATTGATCAACAAATCGACTTTTTCCGTATTGACTCGAATCGAGCTGGATTCAGTGCTGGCGTGCTGTTTTTCGGTTTCGCGTTTTTGCAATTTTTTATTGACATCTTCTACCACAGATACTGCCGCAGGCAGAACAGCCTCGTGTGCAACCAGTTCCGGTTCAGGCTGAATGACGACAGGAGGCTCAGGCACCTTGACTGTCGCTACATGCTCGCGGACAGCCAGTTTGGCGGCGTCCACCACAAACGTGCAAACCGCCTCGATGGTGTCTTTATCCTGATCGGTAATCAAGTCGAAAACGATGCTGCCATCCGGCAAGCGGCGCTGATGCGCATCGCCCATGACTGACAATTCCTGAACCAGCGAGGCGACATCGCGATCACTGACATCGGCTGGCAAGTCAATACACAAATGCCGATGACCTTCCGGTATCACCAATTCAGGTTCAGATTCAGGTTCAGGTTCGGATCCAGGCTTTACATTTTCCGCAACCGGCATTATCACCACAGGTTCGACCAATTGCTCTGCTGCCAACGCATGCAGGCGACGGCTGACTTCCTGCACCTGCTGCGCATCAACTGTCGCGCCGATCCGGTGACCGTCAATCAACATCGACAATACATCCTTGGCAGCCAGAAACGCATCCACATGCTCTGTTGTCAACGGCATTTCACCCTTGCGTATTCTGTCGAGCAAGGATTCCAGCACATGGGTGAATTCAGTGATATCGGAAAATCCGAAAGTCGCAGCACCTCCCTTGATGGAGTGCGCAGTACGAAAAATGGCATTCAGATCGTCCGCAGACGGATGTTCTACATCGATCTCCAGTAACAAACGCTCTTTTTCTGCCAGCAATTCATTCGCTTCATCAAAAAAAACTTGATAAAACTGGCTCATGTCGACCGTCATTCGGTTCCTCCTTGACACGCCTTATGGCATTTTATTCAAGGTCGCGAGAACCGCATGAGAATTATCTGGACACGCCAAATACCGCCAGTTTGCAGGCCATCGCGACCACTTTGGCGCTAATCTACCATCAATTGATGTAATTAAAAAGGGATAAATTATCAATCAGCGCAAACGATTTTTGCGCTGCCTGCAAGGTGGTGGACTGTTCCGTAAGCGTGGAAATGGCCTGGGCATAGTTCAACCCTTGCAAATTTGACAGTGTTTGACTGTATTGAACATCAAAAGACGAACCGATGGTATCCATGGCGGACAACTGGCTCAGATTACTGCCCACGCTGGCGCTGGCCTGAATCGTTTTGTTCAGCACCTGGGTGACATTATCGTTGGCCAGATTCAAACCGGTCGTCAATTGCGCATTGGTTTGTGTCGCCGGTGCATTGAGCAATCCAACCAGATTATTCAGGGTCTGAAAAATATCCACACCGCCCGACTGCAATACGGCCTGACCGGAAGTACTCAAATTCATCTGTTCGCTCGCGCTGATCTGCACCTGCCTTACGCCCTGATCACCCTCGTACTGCACCACAGGTGAGCCATTGACCGTTGTCTGCACAAATGGCGGGTTCGCCGTCTGATAGCCGCCAAACAGATAATTTCCATTGCCGTCAGTTGCATTCGCCAATGCCAGCAAACTGTTGTAATCGCTTTGTACCTGAGTGGCGATGTTACTGCGATCAGACGCCGTCAATCCGGGGTTGCCCGCACTGATGACCAATGATTTGACGCTCTGTAACAATGTCGTCATGCTGGAAAGCGCACTGCCGGTCATATTAAGCGACGATTCGGCTGCCTGCCGGTTCGCTGCGTACTGAGTGTTGAGTGATTGTTGTTGGCTGACATCCATGGCATTGGCCGCCGCTACCGGATTATCTGCCGGCGTCAACAGGCTGGTGCCGGCAGAAATCTGCTCTTGCGTGGTCGCGACCTGGCTTTGCAGATTGCCCATCTGGTTAGCGCCCAGCGTGTAAATCATGTTAGTGCTAATACGCATGTCAGTCCTCCTTAATTACCCAGACTACTCAGCAATGTCGTAAACAATTGACTGGCCACTTGCATCAATTTGCCGGCTGCCTGATACGCCTGCTGGTATTGCAACAGATTGGCCGCCTCTTCATTCAGGTTGACGCCAGAAATTGCCTGTTGCGCATTTTGCATCTGCGTCAACGTATTTCCTTCTGACGTACTGGTCACCTGCAGCTCACTGGTTTTGCTGGCGACAGCACTCGTGAGTTGGGAATAGACATTCTGATACGTGGATAAACCTCCCATCAGTAATTTTACCGATTGCAGGTTTGCCATGTTTACCGCATTGCTGCCATCGCCGGAATTCGAACTCGCAGGTGAAAGTGTGAACGTATCGCCATTGACCGGCGTGCCGGCAATGATCATGCTCATGCCGCCGAAACTCAGTGTCGCTCCCGCCGTATATGTGACAGGCGTACCGGCAGGAAACACGGTAGAAGTGCCATTATTGGTCACTGTCACCGCGTCGGCAGTCGGAAAACCACTCAAGGTATTTGCCGTTCCGTTATAGGTCAGCGTCAATGGCGCTGTCAACGGCGCGGCAAGATAGCTCTGGCTGACCGTTGCCGCACTGATGGTACCCGTACCGCCAGTACTCAACGTGAATGTATCGCCATTGTTGGGTGTGCCTCCCAGTACAAAACTCACCCCTTGCACACTATAAGTCGCACCTGTATCAAAAGGTACAGGCTGCCCGGCGGCGTACGTAGTGGTCGTACCATTGTTATCGACCGTCACCGGTTGCCCGGTGGGAAATCCGCTCACCGTAGCGGGAGAACCACTGTTATAAGTCAATGTAACCGGGGCAGAAAATGGCGACACTGTATTGCTGCCTATATCGGCGCTGCTGATGGTGCCTGTTCCGGTGTTGCTGGTGCCCGGCGCCGTCATCACTGTCGGATCGGACACCGTTGACGTCACAACGGGTGATGCCGCAGCAAGCGCAACCGGGCTGGTCATCACGGTATTGAAACTGTCGGCACCACTGGCCGTCGGGCGTACCAGAAACATATCGCCATTTGCCGGTGTACCGCTCATGCTGTATGTCACGCCGCCGATGGTTTGCGGAAAGCTGGTAAACGTTGTTGGCGTGCCACCATTCACCGGCGTCATGGTATAAGTGCCGCCATTATAACTTAGTTGATAATCCTGCCCCGTCAATGCATTGGTATTGCTGATGGTCGCTGAAAGTGTGCCGGTTCCCGTGTTGCTCGCCGCCGAATATACTTCGGGCGTGCCAACCGAAAAAATGGCTTGCCCGGGGTTGCCGTTCAAATCGACACCCAACGCTTGCTGTGCATTCAGCGTAGACCCCATCCCGATGGCCAGAAGACCCAATGAATTTTGCGCTGAATCAAGCGATTGGTTGCGAAAACTCAATGCACCACCCAACGTACCGCCAGTCAGGCTGCTATCCGGCAATTGCTGTGTCTGCCCATTGGCAGTATAACTCACGGCCAACTGACTCGGGTTCAGGTTCGACTCCGAGGCGGACAAGGCGTATGTTTGGCTTCCCAATACCAATGGCTGACCGTTGCCGATATAAATATCATATTGACCATTGCTTTCCTGAACCACGTTTGCCGCGACCTGCTGGTTCAACTGGCTGACCAATTGATCGCGCTGATCAAGCAAGGTATTGGCGGGTTGTACCACTGTGGTGCCGTTTTGTCCGGTTCCGGTTTGCGGTGTGCTGTTTTGCGTCGTGACGATTTCCTGATTCAGTTGCGCAATCTGGTTGGCGATGGTATTGATACTGCCTACGCTGTCGGTGATCTGGGTATTGATGCCTTGGTTGATTTGGTCAAGCTGATTGCCCATGCTCTGGAATTGTGATGTCATGGTCTGTGCATCACCTAACACCGCCTGCCTTGCTGCCAGCGATGAAGGGTTGCTGGACAAGGTCTGCATCCCCGAAAAAAAGCTCTGCATCGTTGGCGTCAGCCCGGAGCTTGTGTCACCCATCATATTGTCAATCTGCTGAATCTGCGTGTACCAGGTACTCAAACTGCTGGAACTGGCCTGCGCAGCATTGGTCTGCTGCGCTGCAAAGCTGGAAAATTGGCGCTGCACCGTCGAAACGTTCACTCCACTACCGACAAACCCGGAACCAGAACCTTGCGAAAAACCCTCCGTTTGCTGTACAACTTCACGGCTATACCCTGGCGTAGAAGCGTTGGCAATATTATTACCCGTCGTCGCAATGCCTATCTCGGCTGCTGACAACGCACTCTGTCCAATACTCAGGATATCGCCGATTGCCATGATTTGCCTCTGCTCTTCATAATTCGTAAAGAATCATTCATCAAATTAATTCCGACATGCCGACATAAAGCCATGCGAGAATGAACGGTTTCGTAAGGTGTTATCGTCCGGTTCCAGGCAGAACTTGAGCTGTCATTTCAGGCGAGTCCCACCTGTTCGATAACATGCACCAACTTACTGGCATAATGCGGGTCGGTGGCATAACCGGCTCGTTGCAGGCCGTGGGCAAAATCCGTTGCGGAAATTGCATGCGCCAGCACGTGTTGGTAACGCGGGTTGTGTTGCAGAAAATGAACATAATCTGCAAAACTTTGTGCGTAGCTGTCATACGCACGAAAAGTGGCAAGCTTTTTATGTGCCACACCATGCAAATATTCAGTGGTCACTGCCTGCACCGTCTTGCCATGCCAATCTGCCGTCGCCTTGATGCCAAACAGGTTATGGCTGCGCGCACCAGTCACCGACACCACTTCGTTTGCCCCCCAATGGCTCTCCAGCGCAGCCTGGCCCAAAATAAACAGGGAAGGTATGCCGGTTGCTCTGCCCGCGGCTTCTGCGTGTGCACCAAGCGCCGACTTGAAGGCGCGAGCCTTATCCACAACATGGGATTCCGGTCGGTTCTTTGGCTGCCTGCCGGACGTCTGCGATTGCCCGGACAAGGCATCGTCCATTGCCATCGATGCAGCATGCCCGATTGTTTTGCCTGCCTCGAAAGAGGAAGGCGCCAGATGACCGGGCAACATCTGCCCGGGTGATGATTGTCCGGATGCTTGATTGACCAGTGAATGATTGGCTGACAATTGATGCATCAACACATCCGCCAGACCAATTCCTTTGTTGGCCAGATTCTGGCTCAACTGCTCGTCCAGCATCGAGGTATACAAACGGGTTTCGTTATTGTCCATGATACCATCCTGTGGCGTCGCATCACGCATGCTCTTGAGCATCATGCTCACAAACATCGATTCAAATTGGTGTGCGACGGTTTTCAGCGCCTGCGGTGACTGATTTTGCGCAGCCAGTTTGAGCGATGCCAATCCTTGCGTATCAACCGCCAGAGTATTGCTTATGTCAACATTGTTCACGACACGCTCCTCAAATCACATCCAGCTCGGCGTGCAGGGCGCCTGCCGATTTCATGGCTTGCAAGATGGACAGCAAATCCTGTGGCGTTGCTCCCACTGAATTCAACGCTTTCACAACATCCGCCAGATTCGCCCCACCCCGAAGCAAGGCAACCGCGCCAGGCGCCTCTTGCACGCTAATTTGCGACGTCGCCGTGGTCGTTGTGTTGCCATTTGCCATGGCATTCGGTTGACTGACGGATGGCGTGCTGGTCACGGTAATGGTCAGATTACCATGTGAAATGGCGCAAGGATCCAGCGTTACCTCCTGATTCATCACCACGGAACCGGTACGCGCATTGATAACTACCCGCGCGCCCTCTTCCGATGGCGTCACATTGATATTCTGCAATTCACCCAGAAAAGCAACCCTGCTATTGCTGTCCAACGGCACCTGCACCTGAATCACCCGTCCATCAATGGCTTGCGCAGCGTGAAAACCAAAATGGCGATTGATGGCGTCCACCACCCGACTGACTGTTGCAAAATCCATCTGATTCAACTCAAGATGCACCGTATTACCTTTATCAAACGAAGTGCCAACCACTTTTTCCACCGTCGCACCGTCAGTAATAATACCAACCGACAAATGATTCTTCACCTGCTTACTACCATTAGCAGCTGCGCCTTCGCCACCGACAATCAGGTTCCCTTGCGCCATGGCATACACCTGCCCATCTGCGCCTTTCAACGGCGTCAATACCAGCGTACCGCCGGACAAACTCTGAGCATTACCCACCGATGAAACCGTCACATCAATTTTCTGGCCCGGCTGGGAAAAAGCGGGCAACTCCGCCGTCACCATCACCGCAGCGACATTCTTCAGCATCAACGTACTGATCTCGCTCGCCGGCACAGTGATACCGAGACTGGTCAGCATATTGGTCAAACTCTGTACCGTAAACGGCGTCTGCACAGTCTGATCGCCAGTGCCATCCAGACCCGCCACCAAACCATACCCTACCAATTGGTTGGAGCGCACCCCCTGAATACTGACCAGGTCCATCAATCGCTGGGCGTGCGCCATGCCGGACATGCCCAATACCGCGCATACCAGCAACCAGCTACACAATCTGTTCACACCGTTCACAAAAATATTCACGATATTCCCCATACACTAAAACGGTGCCAGACTCTGGAAAAACCGACTCATGGCAGACATGACCGACGCTTTGTCAATACGGCTGTCAGAACGGTATTCAATCCGCGCATCTGCCACCTCAGTCGAAGGAATCACATTTCCTGTCAGAATCAAATTGGGATCGACCAAGCCGGAAAAACGAATATACTCCACGCCCGTATCCAGTGACACCTGCTTTTCGCCGCTGACCTGGAGCAGACCGTTTGATTCCACGCCAATCACTGTCACCGATATGGTGCTGATGAACGTATTGGCAGAACTCAGGGCGTCCGATGTCGCCATCTTGTTAGCCGTTGTGCCGGCAATATTGGTGCCCTGCAAGGTCTTCAGCGGCAAACCTACCACTGTCGGAATGGCTGCCGCCACAGATCCGGACTTGTTGCCGGAAGATGATGCTGTGCTGGATGCGTTATTGGTTTCACTGATCGTAATCGTAATGACATCACCCACATTGCGCGCACGCTTGTCTTCAAACAGGGGACGATACGCGGCGGTACGATAAATAGCCCCCTCATTTTCGGCCGGCAGAGGTAGCGGCTTGGCAACGGTCAACGGTTTATTAATCACTGTGCTGGGCACCACGGCGCATCCGGATATCCCGCTCAATACGCCGCACAACACCAGTGCACACCACAGCAGACTTTTCACGATTTCACCTTTAGCTGATTTGCGTCAATGCCTGCAACATCTGATCCGACGCAGTAATCGCCTTGCTGTCCATTTCATAAGCACGTTGCGTCTCAATCATATTAACCAGTTCCTCTGCCACATTCACGTTCGAGGTCTCGACATACCCCTGATTGATGGACCCCGCGCCATTCGTGCTCGGCGTATTCGTGCTGGGCGGTCCGGATGAAGAAGTTTCCAGAAACAGATTGCCGCCATTGGCCTGCAAACCGCCCGGATTGACAAATGTCGCCAGTTGAATGGTGCCAATCTGCACCGCATTACTCGATCCAGGCTGGGTAACGGATACTGTCCCGTCTTCCCCGACAGTGACCGACAGCGCGTTGGACGGAATGGTCACCGGCGGTTGCAGAACATACCCTTGCGCGTTGACCAACTGCCCCTGATAACTAATCTGGAATGAACCATCCCGAGTGTAAGCAGTCGTGCCATCGGGCATCAGCACCTGAAAATAGCCCGAACCCTGAATCGCCAAGTCAGTACTGTTGCCGGTCTGCTGCAAATTACCCTGCGTCTGGATGGCCTCCGTGGCAACCGGTTGTACCCCTGTACCGATCTGTAAACCAGATGGATATTGCGTTTGCTGCGACGACTGCGCCCCCGGTTGCAGCTGGTTTTGATACAGCAAATCAGCAAACACGGCGCGGGACGCCTTGAAACCGTTGGTGCTGACATTGGCCAGATTATTGGAAATAACATTCAATTCCAGTTGCTGCGCATCCATGCCCGTACGGGCTATCCACAGTGACGGTATCATCACACTTCTCCTTCACATACACCTGATTAATTGACTGACAACACTGACAGCTGTAGCTGCGCGACATTCTTTGCAATCATGTTTTGAGCATGCTTTGATCATGCCTTGATCATGTTATGGTCAATATCTGACTGGCCTGACTCTCATTACTGTCCGCAGTGCTCAACAACTTCATTTGCATTTCAAACTGTCGACCGAGACTGATCATATTCACCATTTCCGACACCGGATTGACATTGCTGCCTTCAATCGCGCCAGAAATCACGGTGACAGAACTGTCTGTCTCCGCCGGTTTCCCACTGGCCAGACGAAAATAACCATCATCCCCCCTGACCATGGTATTGGTTGGCGGATTGACCAGTTTAATCTGTCCCAACACATCCACCAACGGCATGATGCCGGAGCTTGGCGTGCCAGAGACTGTGCCGTCACTACCAATCGTCACACCTTCACCTGGAGGAATGGTAATCGGTCCGTTGGTTCCCTGCACCGGATGCCCATCCCAGGTTTGCAACACACCATTCGGGCTGATCTGCAAACCGCCATTGCGGGTATATGCCTCGGTGCCATCGCCCATGTCCACGGCAATCCAGCCCTGCCCCTGCACAACGACATCCAGACTGTTTCCTGTCTGCTCAATGGCACCAGGTGCAAAATTGTTGCCCACACTGCTATCCGTCACAAACGCACGCGTCGGTAACGTCTGACCCAATACAGGAACGGCGCGAAATGCATCAATCTGGGCACGAAAGCCCGTCGTCGCCACGTTAGCCAGATTATTGCTGGCTGTCGCCTGCATATCCAGAATGTGGCTTGCCCCCGTCATTGCCGTATAAATCAGTCCATCCATTGCTTACCTCCTACCATACACGTCGTCAATCAATCCATCAACCAACCTGCCATTAACGCAGGCTCATTAACGTCTGCGTAATGGCATCTTCAGTCTTGATGGTTTCTGCATTGGCCTGATAATTACGCTGTGCGGTAATCATGTCCACCAGTTGCGACGTCAAATCCACATTCGAGCTTTCTATCGCAGATGATTGTAAAGTACCCAATGCCGCGCTGCCCGGTATGCCAATCAGCGCCGGTCCGGAAGCCTGCGTTTGCGCCCATTCATTATTGCCTATCGATTGCAAGCCGTTCGGATCGGTAAAATTGGCCAGTGCGATCTGTCCCAGGTTATTGGACTGTCCATTGGTATAATTGCCAGTGATAATGCCATTGGACCCTATGCTGAAATTGGACAATTGACCGGTGGTATAACCATTTTGCTGCGTCGAATTTACCCCAAAACTGGCGCCATACTGCGTCGTACCCGCATAATTCAGGGCGACACTCATTGGCGTCGTCGCGCCATCAGTCAACGGTAACGACAATGTCACCGGGGATCCGCTCGACAGTGCGCCAGCAGAAGAAAACGTCAAGGTTGTGATGGGGACGGGTGCCGCCGGTGGAGTGTACCCGACCGGCGTACCATCCAGCGTGGCATATACATTCCACGACCCGGTACCATTGGTCACATAGTAGGTTTGTAAATTATGCGTATTACCCAGACTGTCATACGTCGTCACAGCCGTACTATTGTTATACGATGCGGGATTGTTATAATTAAATGGCGTTGTTGTCGGCACCGTGCTGGAAGCATCCAGATTCAATCCGGCAGTCACTGTTGTCGTTGCACTCGGTGCCATGTCAGCCGAACTGATTTGTAAATTGCCCAGCGCACCCGTCGCAATGGTGCCATTGTTATTAACGGGATATCCCGTCAGTTTGTCGCCGTTCGCATTGACAAGATAGCCATTATTATTGAGTTGAAACTGGCCGTTCCGGCTGTAAACAGGCGTACCGTTACTACTAAGCCTGAAAAACCCATTGCCATTAATCGCCACATCGAGCGGATTTTGCGACGCGGTAATTGTTCCTTGTGTAAATTGCTGCTCAACTTGCGCCACTTTGACACCATTACCCACTTCCAGCGACGTATTTCCCGCCAGAGTGTTGGCATACACGTCCGAAAACTGGATTTGCGACTGTTTAAAGCCTACTGTTCCGGAATTGGCCACATTGTTGCCAATGACATCCAGATCCTGTGAAGCGGCTGATAACCCGCTCAGTGCCGAATCGAAACCCATCACACCCTCCTTAAGCCTGACCGGCTATCAATTGATTTGCGCCACACTGGATAAACTCACTGTCCCCACACCAGCCACATCGAGCTGCGCACCTTGCGCGTCATTCAACACGCTGGTGACCTGCCCTGATATCAAAGGTTGTGCCGCGACCGTTGCTCCTGCATTGCTCGCCGTCACCTGAACCGTGTAATCGCCGCTCGGTAAAACGCTGCCATTTGACGCTTTGCCGTTCCAGCTCAAATTCAGCACACCCGCAGGCTGTGCGCCCAGATTCATGGTATCAACGGATTGACCGCTGGCGTTGAGCACATTGACCGCAACCGTATCCGCTGCCGAAGACAGGTTGACACCATAACCCACCGGTTGCGAACCGTTCCAACTCAACGTCGAGCCATTGGCAAGCACTGTCTTGCCAATCATCGAAGCCGCCTGCACGCTTTGCCCTGCCTGATAAGTGCTCATCAGCGATTGCAGCGTAGTATTCAACTGTTGAATACCCGACACCGTAGAAATCTGCGCCAACTGACTGGTCATTTGGGTGCTGTCCATCGGGTTGGTCGGATCCTGGTTTTGCAACTGCGTCACCAACAGCGTCATGAACTGACTCTGCATGCTGTTAGCCGATGCGCTACCAGAAGTCGCCGTGCTGGCACTGGTCGGATTCATCGCCGCCATCAAACTCGATGGCATGACATTATTCGCTGTATTGACAATCGCCATGATTCATTCCTTTCAAAAACCCACTCGTTTTACAGTCCGATGGTCAACGCTTTTTCCAGCAAAGTCTTGGCGGCATTCATCACGTCCACATCGGTCTGGTACGCACGCGAGGCAGAAATCATGTTCACCATTTCTTCCACTGAATTCACATTTGGCATGGCCACATAACCCTTGGCGTCTGCGAGCGGGCTGGCAGGCTGATACACCATGCGTGGCGGCGACCTGTCTTCCACCACCTGGCTTACCCGAACCCCCTCGGCATTGTTACCTATCGGCATCGCCTGGAACACCACCTGTTTTGTCCGATATACCTGACCATTGCTGCTGGTCGCGCTATCGGCATTCGCCAGGTTGGACGCCACCACATTCAAGCGCTGCGACTGAGCGCCCATCGCCGATCCTGCCACAGTAAATATGTTGAATAGCGACATCTTCCATCACCCCGTAATTGCTGCCAACATGGTTTTGATCTGGTTGGTGATCAAAGTCATACTGGCTTCATAATGCAACGCATTATCCGTAAACTGGTTGCGCTCGACATCTACATCTACCGTATTGCCATTCACACTATCCTGTGCAGGCACTTGATACAACAAAGGCGCTCCCCCCAAATCGGCCGCGCTCTGACTGGCTCCGATGGTTGAAGATGCATTTGCCTGCGACAAGGCGCCCTGCAAAGCCTGGCTAAAATTAAAATCACGCGCCTTGAATCCCGGTGTATCGGCATTCGCCAGATTGGATGCCAGAATCTGCTGCCGCTGCTCGCGCAACTGCAAGGCAGTCTCCTGAAACTGCATGCTTTTGTCCAACGGGTTCATGTCCACCCCCACAATTTCTTTTCCAGGGAACCACTGGTGAGTCCTCCATGAGCCGCGTCGCGCCGCTGGTCAAGGCTATTTCCTGGGTACTGACCCAAGGGGGAATAACCCTTGACTGCACGCCGTGCCTTGCCTTTCATCCCGCCAGACCACCGTCGCGACCGTGTGGGAATTAATCAGTGGTTCCCTACCATGCTATCCATATTAGCGCTACAATGCGCAAACGAAATGCGGAACAAGAGCCCTTTATAAAGCTTATTCTGCCATTTGGAGTTCAAGATGCCCTGGCAACATCAGAAATTGTTGTATAACCTGCTGTTTTTATTTATATCAATGGCACCATCCATTTTGCATGCCGATACCGGAACAGGCATCGGACGACAAGACGACCATGAGCTCATCGAACGGGCAACCCAATTTCTGCAACAGCAAACCGCCAAATTACCCAACAAAGCCCGCATCGAGGTTTTGCCACCGGACGCGCGGCTCACTCTGACGCCTTGTTCGGACCTGCAACCTTTCATGACCGGCAACAATCGGTTGTGGGGCAGAACACTCATTGGTGTACGCTGCAAAGCGCCAAAACCGTGGACAGTTTACCTGCAGGCAACCATTCACATCACCGGACAATATCTGGTCAACAATGAACCGATGCACCAAGGTCACATCATCAAACGAACCGAGCTTGGTACCGCCAATGGCGAGTTGACCCACATGCCTGTAGATACACTCACCGACCCACAACAAGCCATCGGTAAAATGCTGCTTACCAATCTGGCGACAGGTTCTCCTTTACGCGCTAACATGCTGCGCACGCCCAACGCCATCGAGGAGGGCGAAATCGTCACAGTCATCGCCCGTGGCAATGGTTTCGATATTAACACCAACGGCCGCGCCATCACATCCGCGCAAATCGGCCACCCGGTAGAAGTGCGCATGCCTGACGGAAAAATCATTGATGGCATCGCAACCGAACCCCATACCGTCCTTATCCGTCAATGACATACACACAACAATGATCCAGCCATCCCGATTACAGCACCAACCAGCAAGATATATAT
>JAJYHV010000038.1:0-34776 GCA_021790515.1 Pseudomonadota bacterium | reverse complement strand
TAAAGGTAAAATGATTAAAGTTTTGAAAATTACTGCCGAAAACAACTTCGTACCCCGGATGTTCCGGATCGTTATGCCAGAGATGATGCCATGAAGATTACTGACTCCGTGAAAAATCTGTCGCCCCGCCCCACGGGCTCGGCTTCGACCGGCAAAACACCCGGAACCGGCATTTCTGGCAGCGCACCATCCGCCGCGCCTTCGGAAGCCAAACCGGCCGCTGCCGGCGTAGCTTCCAGTTCGCCGCAATTGCAAGCGCTGCAGTCCAGCATTGCCGGCACCAGCACGTTTGACGTACAAAAAGTCGAAACCATCAAACAAGCCATTGCCAACGGCCAGTTTTCCGTTGACACCAACAAAGTTGCCACGGGTCTCATCACTTCGGTTCGCGGCCTGCTGCAGGCCGGTGGTACGCACGCCTGACATTCTAATGTTTTGTCAGCGCGCGAACCCTGATTGAAAGAACGCGCCAACCACGACTTCTACATGGAATCCATTTCTGTCACTGATCTACTCACAACCCTCCAGGCCGAAAGGGTTGTCATGCAAAATCTCCTCGACTGCATTCGTGGCGAACAACAAAGCCTGACAAAAGACAACCTGCAAGAAGTTTCTGCCCTGCTCGAACAAAAAGCGGCACTGATCGCCCAACTCGCCAACCTGTCTGCACGACGTCATGCTCTGCTCGTGCAACACGGCTGGCCGAATGGAGAAGTTGGCATGCAAGCCTGGCTGGAAGCGCATCCCGATACCACCGTATCAGATACCTGGAATACCCTGCTCGCTCAAGTTCGTCTGGCGAAAGATCTCAATCATACCAACGGACTCATCATCAACACACAACTGAATCGGAAACATCAGGCGCTGCATGTACTCACCGGTAACGCTGCACTGGAAAAATTATATGGCGCCGACGGGCAACCGAACAGACCAGTGTTTAATCGCGGACATGTCATCGGCTAAAATCAAAAACCTGTCCGGCTTGCCATGCCCGTTATCACCAGAAACCAACGAGAAGCGACTCGGAAAATCCGAACAATTTACGGGCATCCGTTTTCATGATTGAAATTGGCTTACAGTACTGAATCATCCCGGTTTTAACGGGGGGTGTTTCGTCATGTAACGGACGTAGTTCACCGCGTTTGCCGTGGAAGACCTTACGCGCCAAGCCATGGTGCGCACCGGCACCACGAAGCGCATGCCGCGTCCGCGATGTCGAGTTGCGACGACAGCGCCTGCCACACCGGGCCGGATACAGCGGTCGAGTCTTCCAGGAAAGCGCCGAGAAAGCGCGCTGTCGTCAGTTGCAGCGCATAGCCCAGACGGGTGCTGTTGCGCCGCTTGGTGGCAATCCAGTCGCAGTCGTCGTCATCCTGATGCGTCATCCTGATGGAAGTAACGCGCCAATTCATCGGCGGAAAGGATATCTGGATAGCGGCCGTAGCGTTCCCGTTGCGTAACGGACAGGAAGCTGACCGGCATGGCGTCAAAGCGCCTCGGCGCAGAAGGCGGCTGGCGTGACGATGCGCGTGCGACCGATGCTGCCTCGTTGCAGCAGTCCGGCGCGATGGTCGCCAGTCACCAAGTAAACGGCTTCGCCAGCGAGCGCCATCGCCAGCAGAAAAGCATCGTTCGGATCATTGGCCCCAATGCCGTCCGGCAGAGACAGCAACGTATCCAGCACGGCCGAACGCCGCATGTTGTTGACCATCGTGCCGACACGATGCGGCTGAAGCACATCCTTGAATTTCGCATAGCGGCTCGCGCGGCGCAGTTCGTCGATTTGCACTTCCGAAGTCACCAATTCGTAACGATCCTTCTGCCATGCACGGTAGATAACGTCCGGCAAGCCGTGCGGCGAAAGCAAGGCACTGAGTAGCACGTTAGTGTCGAGAACAACCCGCATCAGTGCTCACGCGCCCATTGCACAGCTTCGCTCACGATAGCGGTCAAGTCAGCCTCGCTCACGTTGGCGTTTGCCGCCTTGGCCTCTTCAACGGCACGCTCGAAGATATAGGCGCGCACCGCCTGCTCGATGAAACGCGACAGGTCGCCCTTGCGGCCGCCACCTTGCGATGCAAGGAACATGCGGACAGACTGATCCGTGTCCGGGGACACGGCGATGTTCCAGCGAACGGAATTCATAACGCCTCCAAATTCAATGTTTATACACATAGGTGTTTATACACCTTATCGGCGGCATTTGCAATGATTCGATAAAACGATCGTTTATCTGGACTTTCGAAAAGCAACCTGCTCGAAATGCCTGCAACGCAACAAACAATATATAATAACGGTTCGCACAGTAATTCCCTCACTTTCAGCTGGGGGGATTACCCCGAACAAGTCAGTGCTTCGCACCGAAGATATCATCCGTATTACTGGCATCCAGTACCCGTAAGAGATAATGGTGCAGCGTGTTTTTATCCGCCGCATGAAGAATGGATATCCATTTCCCTTCATCGGCATCAGGAAATTTTCTACGAATCAACCCTTGCACGGCCTCAATCAACCCGCTCAATTTTCCTGCTTCAATACCCTGCTGCATACCATTCTCAAAACCAATCTGTTCAATGCTGGTCACATAGCACATTTTTTTCTCCCGCTCATAACTGGCAATGTGCTGGTGGAATTGCACAGTCAATATGTGAGGCAAATGCATCAACCAATCGATAACCGAAAAAAAATCAAGTAACTCTTGTTTGTCCCAACCTTTCTGGTAAAGCAGCTTGGTGAGTTTGATTTTGGTCTGCAAACGCTCCGCCATGTCATGTCGGGTACAGCGGGTCAAAAAGTGTGCAGCAGTCAGTGTGGCAAAAGGATTATTGCTATCAAGCAATTCGGCCAATTGTCCACGATAATCCGTAAGTTTGACCACAGGAAAAGTAAAGGTAATACCACACCCCCAACGTTGCCGATGATATTGAACCGGTTTCCAGTTGGAGTCATTATCAGCCAATACCGCCAGCAATACGGGATATGTGCCGAATTTATCGTAGATGCGATAGTTGCAGGTAAACATGCGTTGCGCGAAATTATTGTCCGCGCAACCATTCGCCTCAACGTAAATATACACAATGCTTGCTTCACCATCTAATGTCGTGACTTTGATTAGCTTGTCGGCATAGCATTTACCCAACTCCTCATCACGAATCAAGGCAGGCAATTCATCATCCAGTGATTCATACCCAATGGACCAATTGATATGCCGACTCACGGAATTGAAATAAAACAACATCAAATCATTCGCATATCCGTCAATAACCAATTTCCACGGATTATCGTGATTATTGTCGCTGGAGCGATTATCAACACAGCGGTCAAGATGATGGTTGAGCGCAGCGCTTGGCATATAAACAGGCTGTCATAAAGAAACCAGCTCATTATACCGAAACGATACAACGCAGGTCAATTCATTTATAAATAAATGAATTGACCTGCGTATCCGGACTTTTACTGTGTCTGGTCAAACGCATCAAACCAGTTCCGCCCACAAATCGTATTCACCGCTGTCCGTCACCCGCACCGTCACAAATTCACCGACCTTCACGTCCGTTTCGTCTTCCAGAATGACCACGCCATCGATTTCTGGTGCATCCGCATAACTACGTGCTATCGCGCCCCGCTCCGTTACCTCATCCACCAGAACGACCAACTCCTGACCAATACGTTTACCCAACCGGTCGGCACTAATCTCGGCCTGCCGTTCCATCAAACGTTCACGGCGCGCTTCCTTTACCTCATCGGGCACGGGGTTTGGCAGAGCGTTGGCCGTTGCTCCATCTACCGGTGAATATGTAAAACAACCCACCCGATCCAGTTGCGCAGCGTCGATAAAATCCATCAACCGTTCAAAATCCGCATCGGTTTCACCCGGAAAACCAGCAATAAACGTCGAACGCAAGACCAAATCCGGACAAATCTCTCGCCACGCCCGTATGCGCGCCAATACATTTTCTGCCGCAGCAGGTCGCTTCATCGCCCGCAAAATAGTCGGACTGGCATGTTGGAAGGGAATATCCAGATATGGCAGCACATTACCCTGCGCCATCAAATGAATGATTTCATCCACGTGTGGATATGGGTACACATAATGCAAGCGTACCCAGACGCCCAATGTCGACAACGCCTCCACCAGTTCTGTCATGCGCGTCTTCAACGGCCGCCCCTGCCAGAATCCGGTACGGTAACGCACGTCGACGCCATAGGCGCTGGTGTCCTGCGAAATGATCAGCAATTCCTTGACCCCGGCGTCAACCAGGCGCTCCGCTTCCTGCATGACTTCATGCACAGGGCGACTGACCAAATCGCCACGCAGAGAAGGAATAATGCAAAAACTGCAACGATGGTTACAGCCTTCGGAAATCTTGAGCCAGGCATAATGTGGCGGCGACAGGCGAACGCCTTGTGGCGGCACCAAATCCAGAAAAGGATCATGTGGTTTGGGGAAACCGGCATGCACAGCCGCCATGACAGAACCTACGTCATTGGGACCCGTGATGGCCAACACATCCGGCCACGCCTCTTTTACCAATTCTGCGCGCGCACCCAAACATCCGGTAACAATAACTTTACCATTTTCAGTCAACGCCTCGCCAATTGCTTCCAGTGATTCAGCGATGGCGTCATCAATGAAGCCACAGGTATTGACAATCACCACGTCAGAATCATCATAACTGGCTGATACCTGATAACCCTCGGCACGCAATTGCGTCAGAATACGCTCGGAATCCGACGTTGCCTTGGGACAACCAAGTGATACAAAGCCTACTCTGGGCACCGCGCTGGTCGATGACAAATCGTTCTCCTCAATTCTGCTCTTCATTCAGCCAAATCAGACTGGCCATGCGTCCGGTCACGCCATCCCGCCGATAGGAATAGAACCGCTCCTGATCGGCAAATGTATCCAGATCGCCACCAAAAATTCGCGTGACACCCGCACGTTGCAAATGCAGGCGCGCCAGCCAATACATATCCGCCAACCATTTACCGCTGCCATGCCCCCGGAACGCCGCTGCCGTTTGCGGCAAATCATTCACAAACGCTTGCCGTACTTCATGACCAACCTCGTAGTGCTCTTGCGCAATCGCCGGCCCCAACCACGCCATCAAACGCGCAGGCGGTTGGCGCATGGTCGATACGGTCTGTTCCAGAATACCCGCCAGCAGGCCGCGCCAGCCAGCGTGCACTGCCGCCACGACACTGCCTTCATCATCACACAACAACACCGGCAGGCAATCTGCCGTCAATACGGCACAAACCGTTTTTCTTCGCCACGCCACCGCCGCATCAGCCTGCACACGTTCACGCACATGATCCGCATATGCCACGGTATTGCCATGCACCTGATTCAACCATACCGGCTCATTGGGCAACATCTCGCGCAGAATCGTACGGTTCTGCGCTACTTCAATCGCATCGTCTCCAACGTGCTCCCCCAGGTTCAGACTGGCGTACACCCCGGTACTACCACCTCCGAGGCGTGTCGAGACCAATGACTTCACCCGTGATGGGGCAGGCCAGTCAGGATATATCCAATTCGCCATGTGTACGTTCCTGCAAGATACTCAAACAATGCAATAACCCCAAAAAATCTGCCGGAGGATGACATTGCCATTGCATCGGCTCTCCGGTGACAGGATGCAACAATCCCAATTGTGTCGCATGCAACGCCTGGCGGGAAAAAGGCTCGCCACACAACAGAACCTGCGCACGCCGGCGATTATACGTTGAATCTCCCACCAGAGGATGTCCGATATGCTGCATGTGTACCCGAATCTGGTGCGTACGTCCGGTTTCCAGCGTACAACGCAACAAGGCATGCCGCGCAAATTGCTGCTCCACAGCATAATGCGTGATTGCCTCCTTGCCATTGCCCTGAACCGACATCAAGGTACGCTGCACAGGATGACGCCCGATGGGGGCATCTACCCTGCCGTCGCACACCACCCGTCCCTCGACCACTGCCAGATATTGACGCTTGACACGTCGCGCCTGCAACTGCCGCACCAGGGCAGTCTGCGCAGGCAGCGTTTTGGCTACAACCAACAAACCGCTGGTATCCTTGTCCAGTCGATGCACAATGCCCGCACGCGGAATCTGCGCCAGAGCCGGAGCATGATGCAACAAACCATTCATCATCGTCCCCTGCCAATTACCGCTGCCCGGATGTACCACCAGACCAGCCGGTTTGTTGACCACCAGGAGACTATCGTCCTCAAACACCACATCAAGCGCGATATCTTCCGCTGACGTCAACTGTTCGGAAGGGTGCGGAACCAGTATGATCTCTATCCGCTCACCACCGCTCACGCGTTGTTTGGCGGTGACCGGTTGACCATTGCTTTTGACTTCCTTCTGACGAATCCAATCCTGAATCCGGCTACGGGAATAATCCGGCAACAACGCCGATAACGTCACATCCATACGTTCTCCCGCATAATCAAACGGGATTTCCAATGACACATGAGGATGAACCGACGGGTTTACGGTATAATCAGGCAATTGATTTTTGGATACCACCATGAAATACGGCTTTCCTGTCACCTTAACTGTCACATCAGCCATTGCCTTGGCGTTCACCCTGTTACTGGGTGCCTGCGCCACCAAACCGGTAGAAGACGAAACCAAAAACTGGTCGGCACAACACTTGTATGGTCAGGCCATGGATGAACTGCAGGCTGAAAATTACGCCAAATCCATCAAATTACTGGAAAATCTGGAAGCGCGTTATCCATACGGACACTACGCGCAACAAGCACAACTGGAAGTCGCTTACGCCTATTACAAAGACGCTGATCCACAATCAGCCGTGGATGCCTGCAATCGTTTCATCAAACTGCACCCGAACCATCCGAACGCCGATTATGCCTATTATCTGAAAGGACTGTCAAACTTCGTACCCAACGAAACAGTGTTTTCCGACGTCGCCGATCAGGATCCTTCCGAGCGCGACACACAACCCATCATCGACTCGTTCAATGCTTTTCGCGAACTGACGACCAAATACCCACACAGCAAGTACACACCAGACGCCTTGTTGCGCATGGTGTATTTATCCAATCTGCTGGCAGAACACGATGTTCACATTGCGCTGTATTATTACAACCGCCGGGCGTGGATTGCGGCTGTCGAGCGTTCGCAAGATACCATTACACATTTTCCGCAATCCCCCACCAATGAATTGGCACTGGCCATCATGACCCGCTCCTATGATCAAATGGGGGTAAAAAATCTCGCTGAGGACAGCCTGCACGTACTAAAACTCAATTTCCCGCATAGCGCATGGTTAAACCCAAAAAATCCGCTCGTTTATCATGGCAGCACACAGCCAAAGAAATCCTGGTGGAAAATCTGGGCTTCCTGATCTGGAAAAGTCATATACATCTCATCATTACATGAAACTGGTTCTATTCGATCTTGACAACACGTTACTGGCTGGTGACTCCGATTATGCATGGGGACAATTCCTCATCGATCGGGGTATCGTCGAGCGCACAAACTACGAGCAGAAAAACGAGTATTTCTATCAGCAATACCGACAAGGAACGCTAAACATCCAGGAATTCCTGGCATTCCAACTCCAGACACTGGCGTGCCACGATATCAAACAGCTCGACACCTGGCACGCAGAATTCATGCAGCAGTACATTTTTCCCATGATGACAAGCGATGCCAAAGCCGCCGTCGACGCAGCATTGGCCAGCACCGAGTACGTTGCCATCATCACAGCGACCAATCGTTTTGTCACGGCTCCCATCGCCGCCGCCTTCGGTGTCAGACACCTGATCGCAACAGAACCCGAACAAATCGATAATCGCTATACAGGCAAGGTGCAAGGCACGCCCTGTTTCCAACAGGGAAAAATCACCCGTCTGCATGAATGGTTGTCCAGCCTGAACGTTCGGCTGGATCAATTCGATGAATCTTGGTTTTACAGCGATTCACGCAACGATTTGCCTTTACTGCAGCAAGTTACCCATCCCGTGGCCGTCAATCCGGACCCTACCCTGCAACAGCATGCCAACCAGCATCAATGGCCCGTTCTCCACTGGCAAACCACCACAGCGCGCCACGATTCATGATTGCCCGCTTTCTTGCCCGATTACTCGGCAAAAAAATTACCCGTTCCAGCCGCCTCAAGCGCATTAACGTCCGCGAGCATGGCATTACCCGAAATCATATTACCCAATGCGCACTCAAGGTGACGGACACCCTGCAGCAACACGGCTATCAGGCTTTTATCGTTGGCGGCGCTGTGCGCGATTTGCTGCTTTCGCGTATACCGAAAGATTTTGACGTTGCTACCAACGCCACACCAGAACAAGTGCATACGCTGTTCCGGCGTTCGCACATCATTGGCCGTCGTTTTCGACTGGTGCATGTCCTGTGTGGCAACGACACGATCGAGGTCTCGACTTTTCGCGCCAGCGCCCAACATGAGCACCATGCGCAACTAAGCGACGCCAGTGGCAGACTGGTTCGGGATAACGTATTTGGCAACCACGAAAGCGACGCCAACCGGCGCGATTTCACCATTAACGCCCTGTACTTCGACCCCGGCAAAGAAGAAATATGGGATTATTGTCACGGGATGGAAGACATCCGTCAAAAAACCTTGCGCATCATCGGTGATGCGGGCACACGTTACCGTGAAGATCCTGTGCGCATGTTGCGCGCAGCCCGCTTCGCTGCCAAACTTGATTTCACCATCGACGCTCACGCACGCGCGCCGATTGCAGAACTGGCCGGCCTGCTGAAAAATGTACCTTCGGCACGATTATTCGATGAAACGCTTAAATTATTGCTATCCGGCCACGCGGTCAGTGTCATCGAACAACTGCAAAGCGAAGGCTTGCAACACAGCATTCTGCCCGTATTGAGTCCATTGCTGGAAAATGAAAACAGCCGCGAATTCATTTTTGCCGCCCTGCGCAATACGGACGAACGCATTCAAACGGGTAAACCGGCATCCCCGGCCTTTCTGTTTGCTACACTGCTGTGGCGCCCGCTATTGGCGCAATATCAGGTCCGGCTTGCAGCCAAAGAAGATGAACATCCGGCATGGCACGCAGCAATGCAGGATGTACTGGAACGGGAACGCCATGACATGGCGATTCCTCGCCGACTGGATGGCACTATCAAGGAAATCTGGCTGCTGCAAAACCGGTTTGAGCAACGTGGTGGAGATCGTGCCTGGCGACTGTTGTCACAAGCACGTTTTCGTGCCGCGTATGATTTTTTACTGTTGCGCGCTGAAACCGGTGAAGTCGAACAAGCATTGGCAGACTGGTGGACGCATTTTCAGCTCGCCGATGATGACGAACGAAAAACAATGATTACCGCGCTGGCGCCAACGGCCAACCCAAAAAAACGGCGCCGCAAAAAAACGGCGCCGCAACCCCGTACAGAACCCGAACAACATGAGTGATCGTGTGGCCACCGCTGGCGTGTATCTGGCACTGGGCAGCAATCTCGAACAGCCGATAGAACAAATCCGGCAGGCCGTCAACCACATTGCCGAACTTCCCGGCATCACCATAACCGGACGCTCGTCGCTTTACCGCAGCCAACCGGTTGGGTTTGATGCACAACCAGACTTCATCAATGCCGTTGTTTGCGTCAGCACCCCGATTCCCCCCGAAGATTTGCTATACAGCTTGTTGTCAATCGAGCAGCAACTTGGACGTACCCGCCAATTTCGCAATGCACCACGCACCATAGACATCGACATCTTGCTGTACAATCAGATCATGCACAACTCTCCACAACTCATTCTGCCGCACCCTCGCATGCACGAGCGCGCCTTTGTCCTGCGACCTCTGCTGGAGATTGCCCCCGATATTCATATTCCCGGCCACGGGGCAGCCAGTGCCCTGCTCACCGCCGTGCGCAAACAACGCATCGAACGATTGTCTGCCCCCACCCTGCCATGAACCTGCTCGACAAAAACCCTTACATCGTAGTCGAAGGCCCCATCGGAGCCGGAAAAACCAGCCTGTCGCGCCGCATCGCGCAATACCTGGATACTGATCTGTTGCTCGAACAGGCAGAAGAAAATCCCTTTCTCACCCGCTTTTACCGCGAACCAAAGCGCTACGCATTGGCAACCCAACTCTTCTTCCTGTTTCAGCGCAGCACACAACTCGCTGAAGTACGCCAGAACGACTTGTTCCGCCGCGCATTGGTCGCCGATTTTCTGCTCGACAAAGACCCTCTGTTTGCCGAACTGAATCTGGAAGGCGACGAATTTCGCCTTTACCAAACGGTCTATCAACAACTACGCCCCCAAACGGCCAAACCAGACCTGGTCATTTACCTGCAGGCACGCCCAGGCATTTTGCTGGAACGCATTCGCAAACGCGGTATTACCTGCGAACAATCCATATCCATCGACTATCTGACCCGCCTGACTGAACGTTATACCCACTATTTTCACCACTACGAAAATACGCCCTTGCTTATTGTGAATTGTGAACAACTTGACTTTGTCAACGACGACGTCCATTTTGAACGTTTGATACAACACGTCCGAGATATGCGCGGCGCACGGGAATTTTTCAACCAGTCCATCTGATCCATCTGATACCTGGGAGGCAACATGTCCACCTTACCTGATTTGCAACAACGTGCCAACCGTGATGAAAAACTGGCCATGCTCACCTGTTACGACGCCAGCTTTGCTGCCCGACTGGAAGCGGCCGGCATCGACGCATTACTGGTTGGCGATAGTCTTGGCATGGTATTTCAAGGCCAGACCTCCACCCTGCCAGTCAGTCTGGATGAAATGGCATACCACACGGCCGCTGTGGCACGCGGAGCTCGCCATACGTTCATCATCGCTGATTTACCTTTCGGCAGTTATCAAGAAAATCCGGGACAAGCCCTGCGTTCTGCGGCACGTCTGCTCGCTGCAGGCGCGCACGCGGTCAAACTGGAAGGTGGTGACGTGATGGTAGAAACCGCCGCTTTTTTGAGCGAACGTGGTATTCCCGTCTGCGCCCACCTGGGCCTCACGCCGCAATCCGTGCATGCACTGGGCGGCTATCGCGTACAAGGAAAAGACGACGCCTCGGCCCAACAATTGCTCAATGACGCCAAACGACTCACGCTCGCCGGCGCCGGTATGATGGTGCTGGAGGCCATTCCTGCCCGTCTGGCCGAACAGATCACGACACAAGTCCCCATCCCTACCATCGGCATCGGGGCAGGATCAGCGTGCAACGGACAAGTTTTGGTGCTGTACGACGCGCTAGGCATCACACCCGGCAAAATTCCGCGTTTCGCCCACAACTTCATGGCCGGCAGCCACAATATCGAAGAAGCCATTTCCCACTACATCCAGGCAGTAAAGTCAGGAACTTTCCCAGGCGCGGCACACAGCTTTCAACCCGGTTGACACACCCTTTGACGCCATGAAGATTCTGCACGACATCACCACATTGCGCGCCTGGCGAGCCCGACAGACGGGCATCGTCTTCGTCCCCACCATGGGCAATCTGCATGCAGGACACCTGTCGCTGATGCAACAGGCCAAACAGACACAGCTCCCCGTTCTGGCCAGCATTTTCGTCAATCCGTTACAGTTTGGTGCGGGAGAAGATTTTTCCCGCTACCCGCGTACACTGGACGCAGATTTGACACAGCTGGAACAAGCCGGCGTCGACGCTGTTTTCGTGCCCGAAGCCCATGATGTCTACCCCGAACCGCAAACCTGTTTCATCGAATTACCCGATCTGGCGCAGCAACTGTGCGGCGAATTCCGTCCCGGGCACTTTCGCGGCATGGCAACCGTCGTCATGAAACTGCTGCAGATGGCACAACCCACCCACGCCATTTTTGGCAAAAAAGATTACCAGCAACTGGCGATCATCCGCCTGATGTGTCAACAATTTTGCCTGCCGGTCACCATCATGGCAGGCGAGACCATGCGAGCTGACGATGGACTCGCACTTTCATCACGCAACCAATACCTCGCCCCGCACGAGCGCGACAAGGCACCGCAACTATATGCCGAGCTGAATCGCATCAAAAACCAACTGCAAAGCGGAAACAAACATTACACATTGCTGGAGCAGACCGCCCTGAACAATCTGGCGCAATCGGGCTGGCAAACAGAATACATCAGCATTCGGGATGCCACACTCACCCGTCCCAAACCGGACAGCGCGCATCTGGTGATACTCGCTGCTGCCAGAATAGGCAATACGCGACTGATTGATAATGTAGAAGCATCCCTGACAACCGGACCGCGCATTCAATAACAGTATAATGATAATGTAATAATATTGGAGAAGCGACAAAACGCAGGACTACCCGTCATGCCAAGGGTTCAATCCCCGGCAGATTGCGAAACACTTGCTCCCGCAACAGGGTCACAAAATCCTGCAACCAGGCACTCTGCGCATCTGTCCGTCGCGTCGCGGCATACAAATGACTCCACAGACCCTGTTCGCCAATCGGTCGTGCGACCACATAACCGCGTTCAAGATAGGGAGCGACTGCCCATGCCGGCAATGCCGTCAATCCTTTTTTGCTCGCTACCAGTTGTACGATGGCGATGGTCAACTCCGCCTGTCGCCGCTCCGGATGAATCCCGGCGGGTTTGAGCACCCGTTGCACCACGTCGAGCAAACGATCAGGCGCCGGATAAGTAATCAGCACCTCATGGGCAAAATCTTCTGCCGTCAGCCATGTCTTGGCTGCCAGCGGATGATCTGCCGCCATCAATGCCAACATTTCATAAGCAAATAATGGAAAAAACGTTACCTGACGGTGTGATTCCGCAGATGAAACCACTACCAGATCTGCCCGGTCTTCGTCCAGTAACGCCAATGGATCGGTATGAAAACCGCCCACCAGATCCATCTCTACTTCCGGCCAGTCGCGCCGATAGCTATCCATCACCGGCATCAGCCAATCGTAACAAGTATGACATTCCACCGCCAACCGCAAGCGTCCGACGGCAAAATTGCCGGCCAATCGTGCCAACTCGCGCTCAGCCGCATCGATTTTCGGCGCAATTTCACGCGCCAGCGTCAGCAGACGCTCTCCCGCCGCTGTCAACCGCAGCGGACGTACCCGCTCGAACAACGCCACGTCGTAATGCTTTTCCAGTGCCACCAACTGATGCGACAAAGCTGATTGCGTCAGGTACAGCCGACTGGCCGCCCGGGTGATGCTGCCATGCTCATGAATGGCCTCAATCATGCGCAAGTGTTTTAAGGTCAACATAGATCGCAATTCATCTCAAATTTTTACCCAAATAGCAGCATTTGGCTTCAAGACTCGCTGACAGCCTCGAAGCCGATCACTGATTGCGAGTGAATTTTGTGAAGTTGAAGTGGGTTCCGACACTGCACAAGGCACGTCGAAACCGAAACTTCCAGAATGGACCGCTTCTTCCTTTTGATCATATTGAATTGATTTATCCTATTTCCTTGCTGGTTTAAAACCCCGGCCTTCAGGCCGGAAGGAGCGCCGAACCTCGCCCTGAACGGCGAGGTTTTAAAGGCGCGGTCAGGGAGGGGATGCATACCCCTCCCTGACCAAATATCCACCGGCCTAAAGGCCGGTGACCTAATTGCTCAGGCATATATTGCGATCAATTCAGATGCTTTGTTTCTTTTGCCGGTATTGCCCGAGATGAAACGCTGGACATCAAACGATATGATCCTGGCTTCTGCATACAGTGATTGCGTTAAAACTGTATCGTGATTGCTAATCACGACAGGGATCCCCCGCGCAATCAGTTTTTTGGCACAATCAGCCAATGCTTGCTGGTCATCTGCTGTGAATCCATCTTTTGTGTAGCTGCTAAAATTTGCAGTGGTGGATAAAGGTGTGTAAGGTGGATCGCAATAAACCACCGATCCAATATCCGCCTTTTCCATTACGGCCCTGAAATCCGCAACTTCAAAAATAACGCGTTGGCTTTTTTCGTGGAAATCAAGCATCTCTATTTTCGGAAAAACCGGCCTGGCGTAACGGCCAAAGGGAACATTAAACGCCCCTTTGGCGTTGTAACGACATAACCCATTAAAGCAATGTCTGTTGAGATAAACGAAAAGCGCCGATTTTCTGGCATGGTCTGCACACGTATTAAACTCCATGCGTAACTCATAGTATGCTGCTTCCGTATTATTGTCCGACGTGAACAAGGTCGAAGCATAGTTCACAAAATCCTCGCCATATGCTTGAACCTGCTTATAGAGGCATATCAAGTCTGCGTTCATGTCGGCGATCAGGTACTCTTCAAAATCAACATTTAAAAAAACAGCACCGGATCCCGAGAAAGGTTCAATCAATCGTTTTCCATGCGGCAATGCCTGCTGGATACGATCAATTATCTTGAATTTTCCCCCTGCCCACTTTAGAAACGGTTTCATCTTATATTGTATTACCATGATAACTAATTGAATTAGAGTATTAAAATTGGCAAATGCTCTAGGAAGCACGCATTTCGCAAGTCATTATAGATCGGGGCTTGTCCGACCGTAAGCAGTTTTTGTCAGCACCAACTAAAAATTCATTATTCATCAATTCACCCCATAACAAAAAAACATCTCGAATATAAATATGAAAAATTTTCATAAAAACTATCAAAACAATTCGTTTGCATCATAAACCATCCTGCTGCATCATGCACGGCATTATCAGCCATCTCTCTCGGAGCACACAATGACCATTGCACATACCCTGGGTTTTCCCCGCATCGGCAAACACCGTGAACTCAAATTCGCGCTAGAGAAGTTCTGGCATGGTGAAATCAGCGCCGATACGTTGGAAACAACCGCACGTGAGCTGCGTGCCAGCCATTGGCTATTGCAGCGCAACGCCGGACTGGATGTAGTCAGTGTTGGCGATTTTGCTTTCTACGATCAGATGCTGAATCACATTCAACTGCTGGGCTGCGAACCGGCACGTTTTCGGTTCACGCCTGGCACCAGCGAGCTCAACCGCCATTTCACTCTCGCTCGCGGCATTGCAAGTGAAGCAGAAACCGCCTGTTGCGGTGGTGGTTGCAGCAGCACACCCACGGCGACCCACGCGCTGGAAATGACCAAATGGTTCGATACCAATTATCATTATCTGGTTCCGGAATTTACCGCTGACACCTCATTCAGCTTGAGCTCGCAACGCCTGTTCGATCAAGTCGCTGAAGCGCATGCACAAGGTCATCGGGTCAAGGCAACACTCATCGGCCCGTTGACTTTCCTGTACCTCGGCAAGGAAAAAACAGCCGGCCTGCATCGTCTGGATTTGCTCGCCAGACTGCTGCCCGTGTACCAGTCCATTCTGTCCCGCCTGGCATCACAAGGCGTGGAATGGGTGCAGATTGACGAACCCATCCTGAGTCTCGACCTGCCGGACAACTGGAAAAACGCCTTTGCTCCCGCCTACGCGCAACTGAATGGTCAGGGAGTCAAATTGCTGCTTGCCACCTACTTTGGCGCACTGGAAGACAACCTGAGCATCGCCAATAGCCTGCCCGTTCAAGGTTTGCATATCGACGTAGTACGCGCACCGGAACAGCTCGATACCGTATTGGCCTCTTTGCCGCACGACCGCATTCTCTCTCTTGGTGTTATCGACGGACGTAACATCTGGCGCGCCAATCTTGACCACACCCTCGCCACCGCGCAAAAAGCACGCGAAACACTCGGTGACCGTCTGTGGCTGGCTTCTTCCTGCTCACTGCAACACGTGCCGGTCGATTTATCCACAGAAACCGCCATGGACAGCGAATTGCGCTCGTGGCTGGCGTACGCCGTACAGAAACTCGATGAAATCAGCGCTACCCGTCAAGCACTCGATCATGGCATAAACACCGTTCAGGCTGCATTCAATGCCTCTCGTGCGGCTGCCGAATCACGCCGCACCAGTCCACGCGTGCACAACCCGGCCGTCGCAGAACGTCTGGCGCAATTGCCAGCGAATGCCGATCAACGCCATGCTGATTTCAAAATCCGTCAAGCCGTACAACGTAACCGCTTCAAACTGCCGGCTTACCCGACTACCACCATCGGTTCTTTCCCGCAAACCAAAACCATCCGCGCTGCCCGCGCGGCGTTCAAACGCGGCGAAATGAGCGAAGCCGACTACACCCATGCCATGCAGGCCGAGATTCGGTTGGCAGTGGAAAAACAGATTGAACTGGGTCTTGATGTGCTCGTACATGGTGAAGCCGAACGCAACGACATGGTGGAATATTTCGGTGAGCAACTCGCCGGTTTTGCCTTCAGTCAGAACGGTTGGGTACAAAGTTATGGCTCGCGCTGTGTCAAGCCGCCCATCATTTACGGCGATGTATCACGCCCGCACCCGATGACCATTACCTGGACCACCTACGCACAAAGCCTGACCAGCCTGCCCATGAAAGGCATGCTGACCGGTCCTGTCACCATTCTGCAATGGTCCTTCGTGCGCAACGATCAGCCACGCAGCACTACTGCGCTGCAAATCGCGCTTGCCATCCGTGATGAAGTCGTCGATCTCGAACAGGCAGGTATCGGCATCATTCAGATTGACGAGCCTGCCATCCGTGAAGGTCTGCCGTTGCGCCGCAAACAATGGAACGAATACCTCGACTGGGCCGGTCGCGCCTTCCGTATTTCGGCCTCCGGCGTGCGCGACGAAACCCAGATTCACACGCACATGTGCTATTCGGAATTCAATGACATTCTGCCTGCCATCGCCGCACTGGATGCTGACGCCATCACCATCGAGACGTCACGTTCCGACATGGAATTGCTCACCGGATTCGGCGAATTCAACTACCCCAATGAAATCGGCCCTGGCGTCTATGACATCCATAGCCCGAATGTCCCGTCGGTAGATGAAATCGTGCGCTTGCTGAAAAAAGCCCGCGACGTCATTCCAGCGGAAAATCTGTGGGTCAATCCGGATTGCGGCCTGAAAACCCGCGGCTGGCCAGAAACAGAAGCAGCTTTGGCCAACATGGTCACCGCCGCAAAAATTCTGCGGGAAGCCGTCTGATGGCGTGACACTAACGCATGAGCAGGGGGGCGCAAGCCCCCCTTTTTCTATCCCTGCACCTTATGCACCTTAACGGACATGAAGACCGTGCTTTCGGCCAGGATAATCTTCACGAGCTTTATATAAAAACAATATGATATACAATCATCGTGAGAATTTACGTTAAATTATGATGAAAGAATTGTGCATCAGGACACGTCGAACCCGCCTTGTTGCAGACGGGCAAGATAGACTCGCGCGTGTGCCAGCAACGGTGCGGGTAATCCATTTTTTTCCGCAATGATAAGCCCCAGAGACTGCCCTGGCTTGCCCAGCTCCAGTTGATAGGTCGGCGTCAGATGTTCATGGTCAAACCGCATCGAAGCATTATGTAACCAGGCATGCTCGCTGGCAAAGACCTTGAGTGGCGAGAGGTGGGTTGTAACGATGCCGCGCACCTGCCGGGAGGCCAATTCATCCAATACCGCCATCGCGAGCGATGCGCCTTCTTCCGGATCGGTGCCGGTTCCCAGTTCGTCCAGTAAAACCAGCGTGCGGGCATCCGCTTCATCAAGCAAACGGCGCAATACCGCAACATGGCCGGCAAATGTCGACAAGTGGTGATGCAGGCTTTGTTTATCGCCCACATCGATGATGACGCGCGAAAAATCGCCAATGACACACAATCCTTCAGCGGGAATGTGCAAACCACAATGCGCCATGGTAACGAGCACCCCAACCGTTTTTAATACCACGGTTTTTCCGCCGGTATTGGGGCCAGTAATGACCAGCATCGGTGAATCAGTATCCAATGTCACCGTCAAGGGCACCAATTGCTGTACCTGACGTTGCTGAAACTGTAACAGCAATTGCGGATGATATACCTGTTGCAAAGATAACCTGGCCTCGGCCACCAGCATTGGCGCGCTGGCGTTCATGGCAGCGGAAAACTGACCTGCCGCCAGCGCCAGATCAACCCATGCCATGGCGTCAATCATTTGCTGCAATGCGGGTAAATAAACGCGTACCACATCAGCTGTTTCACGCAATACGCGCTGATTCTGTGCCTCAATCTGTCCATGCAAGGTTTCCAGCCGATTATTACCCGCAACCACAACCATCGGCTCCATCAGGACTTCGCGGCCACCTGCCACGTTGCCTCGCCGCACGCCCTTGATGCGATCAGCAAAGGCAGTCTTGACCGCCAGCACCGCGCGTACGCCATGCCATTGTATGGACTCCGATCCACTGAACGCGCCTTTGAACGCGGCATCTTGTATCATCTCCTTGAGCTGGCGTTGAATTTCCGCCTGCTGCGCATGGAAAAGGCGATATAACTCGACATGTTCTGCCGTGGCATCTTCACGCAGACGCCCCTGCTCATTGACCACCCGATCGATTGCCGACAACAGATCATCCGGCGCCCGCAAACATTCAGGTTGCGCATACAAATCACGATAATCGGCTACCAATCGTTGCCACAACGCGGCCATTTTGCTCAGACTGCGGATATGATGCAATGCCTGCGCCGAGAGCGCCGATCCTGCCTGCGCAACCTGCCGCATGGCGGCACGAATGTCAGGCACTTGCCCCAAGTTGGGTTGTTCCCCTGCATCAACCACTTGTCGCGCTGCTGTGACAGCGGTCTGCATACACTGAGCCAGTGCGATGTCCGGCGCGGGTTCCAGGCCGCGTGCCGCCTCATCGCCATAGGGAGTGGATGTCAAACGCGCCAGAATACGACGAATGGCGTCAAATTCCAGCGTATCGAGATCGCTGTGCATTACAAAATCTCCTGATATTTGATATTTGATACGACTGATATGACATGGCGTGCTATTAACATGCCGTTGAAGAAGGTCATGAGATCAGCCAGGACGAAGCAAAAAGAGGCGAAAAACCAGATTCTACTGCGGATGCCCCATGTGATACAACGTTTCTCGTGCCGCTTCATAATGCGGAGAAAGAATCACCAATTCCACTCGCCGGTTACGCGCCCGGTCTTCCGGGGTGTCATTGGGAACAACAGGATCATTTGAACCGTAACCCACCACTTTCAGTCTGTTTTCCGCAATACCATCCGCCACCAAGGCGCGCGCCACACTGCTGGCTCTTACCGCAGACAATTCCCAGTTAGAAGGAAACAACGGGCTTTTAATCGGCTGATCATCACTATAACCATCAACTTCCATATCATACCGTTGTGATTGCAATGTTGTTGCAATCGCCTGTATGGCACGCAACGACTCCGGGCTCAATTTGGCTTCGCCGGAAGGAAACAACAAGCTGGCATTGATTTCCACATCGACGCCGCGTGAAGTCTGGCTGACGCGCACCATACCCTGCTGCACCAGATTGCTCAGACTGCTGGAAATATTCTTGGCCATATCATCCATTTTCCTTGCTTCGTCATCCCGCTTGACGACATTGGCCTTTGGCAACGGCCGATTGATGATGCCAGCTGGTTTGGCAATCGGTTTTGGTGTCACGCCAAGCGCCGGATTCCGCCCGAATGCGGTACCCAACGATGCCGTCAAAATACGGTATTTGTTGACATTTACAGCGGAAATGGCATACATCACCACAAAAAAAGCGAACAAAAGGGTAATGAAATCGGCGTATGACACCATCCAGCGCTCGGGGTTGTCTTCGTCATCCTCAAAATGTTTACGTGCCATGATTTCCATCTTGAAACATGATTTTTATCCTGAAAAGTGACAGAAATCGCAACCCGGGCATTATTTGAGAAAAGCGGTCAAGCGGTCTTCAATCACGCGGGGGTGCTCACCATAACCGATTGCCAGCAAGCCTTCCATGACCAATTCTTTGCCGCGCACCTGCTGAGCAATCATTGCCTTGATACGATTGGCAATCGGCAGATAAACCAGATTGGCCAATCCGACACCATACACCGTGGCGACGAACGCCACGGCGATACCCCCGCCAAGCTTGGTCGGATCAGACAAATGCTCCATGATGCGAATCAACCCGAGCACCGCGCCCAAAATGCCGATAGTGGGCGAATAACCACCGGCGGCTTCCCAGATTTTAACCGCCTGGCGCAACTCAAACTCATATGCCTGAATTTCAGCCTCCAGAATCTCACGCAATTTTACCAAATCGATACCGTCTATCATCAACCGTAAACCTTTGGCAACGAATTCGTCATTGCTGGCACGCATGTGTGATTCGAGACTCAACAAACCCTCGCGGCGTACATTCTGCCCCCAGACCGCCACGTTATGCAACATGTTCTGCCGCTGATCAGTTGGCGGATACACCATCCAGCGCGTCAACTTCAGTCCGCGCACAAAAACCGGCAAGCGGGTCTGCACGATGACGGCGCCAACCGTACCTGAAAACACAATCGCAAAAGCCGCCGGTTGCAGCAATGACGCAACATGCCCGCCATCGAGACCATACGATACCAAAATACCGACAAACGCCAGCAGGACCCCAATCAGTCCGCTCCAGTCCATTCCTGCCCCCTGAGTTTGGCACGGATACGCGCAATGGCCTGGCTGTGCAATTGACAGACCCGCGATTCAGACACACCCATGACGGCGCCGATTTCCTTCAAATTCATTTCCTGCTCGTAATACAATCCCATCAGGATTTTTTCTCGCTCCGGCAAATCGTCAATAGCTTCCACCACCGCCAGTTTGAATCCTTCCTCCATCAATCCTGACAAAGGGTCACTGTCCTCCGACACCATGTAACGCTCCAGAAAACTGTCGCGTTCGTCACCTTCATCCTGAAAATCTTCATAATAGACCAATTGATGCCCGCCGCCATCAGACAGCTTGTCCTGATACTCAGCCAGACTCAAACCCAATTCACGCGCAAGTTCGAGTTCACTTGGCGCACGCCCCATCTTTTGTTGCAACTTGGTTATGGCTGTTTCAATTTTGCGCATATCCTGTCGCACATTGCGCGGCAACCAGTCCATTCCCCGCAACTCGTCGAGCATCGCTCCCCGTATGCGTTGCACGGCATAGGTTTCAAACTGTGCGCCATGGGTCGATTCATAGCGTTCAACCGCATCAAGCAAGCCGATCATGCCAGCCTGTATCAAATCGTCGACTTCAACGCTGGGCGGAAGCTTTGCCTTTAACTGGTAAGCCAGACGTTTCACCATCGGAGCATGGTCAATCAATACTTGTGTTTTATCGGATTTTCCGCTCAGGGTATACATGTATCAATAAGATATCTGGCACTCAAAGCAGACTAAACTGCCCTGCTATCTGCCGAAAAGCCACTGATGCCACCGCCGAAGGAAAGGCATCAATCACGGAACGCCCCGCCCGCGCCGCACGCGACAGGTGATCGTCCGGTGGAACGAATCCCATGTAGGTCAGTGGCGTGGCCAGATAACGTTTGGCGGTTTGTGCAAGATTAGCATAAATCATCCGTGCGCGATGCTCTTCTGTTTGCGTTACCAGCACGCCAAAACGAGTGCGACCGGATACCGCACTCAAACGCTTTATCAACATATAGCCGGATTTAATGGATTCTGTCTGTCCTCTGACCTGTATCACCAACTGTGTCTGATCGAGCGCAAACAACGGCAACTCATCTCGTTCATCAATCTCGGCATCGGTCAACACGATATCGAAACGTCGCGCCAATTCTCCGAACAGCGTCGACATGGCGCCGTCCCGATCTTCGCGTCTCAGGTCATGACAGCGCCCGTGACTGATGGATGCAAAGGAAAAACCGGCATCAATTTTCTGCACCGCCATCATGGCCGGCCTGCCATCCGTTGCCATTTCCAGCAAACAAGGTGATTGTCTTGCTCCCAGGCTGGCGCCCACGCGTGGATAACGGCGAGCGTCCAGCAACAGTGCCTGACTACCCATTGCCTTGAGGCCAGCAGCCAAATTGCCCAACATCAGATGACGTGCCGTATCTTCCAGCGTCGAAAGAATGGTGACACAACGCGGTTTCGGCGTCGCCAGCATGCGCCGCAAACCATCAGCCTGATCATTGTAGAAATCAACCAAAGGACACCTCACGCATCGACTGGGTGGAAACACTACCCATCAATACCGACAAGTCATCTTCGTCATAACGAAATGCTGCCATTTCGCGCCGCACGCGAAATGCTCGATCAACCAGCAATTCCCTGTTCATCAAATGCAAATCTTCGGGTACGCGCTGCCCGTTGGCCGCATAGTACAACAACAATTTGTTACGAATCATGACGTCCAGCACATTTCCCATGGTAGCCGCTTCGTCCAGCTTGGTCACGATGCAACCCGCCAGCCCTGACCCTTGGTAAGCACGCACCACTTCGTTGAGCGTTTCGCCCGTCGAAGTGGCATTCAGACATAGCAGGCGTTGCACGTCCGCATTGGCGCCAGATAGCATGGCAACCTGCTCGGCTACCATCTGGTCGCGTTGATTCATGCCAACGGTATCAATCAAAATGGTGTGTTTATTGCGCAGTTCCGCCAGTGCAATACGTAAATCGCTTTCATCGCGCACCGTATGCACCATGACACCGAGTATCTTGCCATAAATACGCAATTGCTCATGCCCGCCGATACGATAACCGTCAGTCGTAATCAGCGCCAGATTATGCGCACCATGGCGCATGACACAACGTGCCGCCAGCTTGGCAGTTGTGGTTGTCTTGCCGACGCCGGTCGGTCCCACCAGCGCAAAAATTCCGCCGCGGTCCAGCACATCCTGCTCGTTCGACAGCACCTGAAGATTGCGTGCCAACGCTGATTTCACCCATGCCAGACCAGATTCCGCAGTTTTCCCCTCGGGCAAATGCGCCAACACATGCCGGGACAACGCCGGGCTGAATCCGGCAGACAACAGTTCTCGCAACAAAACACTGTGTGCAGGGTTTCGCTGACGCTGACTGTCCCAAGCCATATCCGCCATCTGCTGCGCCAGCATCTGCCGCATTTCACGCACTTCCTGCATCATTCGCGCCATATCGGCAGGCATGGCAGTGGAATGACCGGTCACAGAAGACGCGGCAGACGTGGCAGGCGTAGCCGATGCCGTGCTCGTTCCTGCAAACTCGCGCCCCCCGGCCGGAAATTGACGTGACGCATCCTTGCTCGAAGAAGGGCGAAAAGCAGCCGCTGTCTGACCAAAATCCAGTGCCGCCTCGGCTTCAGGCTCTACCCGTGCATTGGCCAGAGACGCGATATCGGCATCGGCCATGGCCATGATCTCGACCCCTTCTGCCACGCTGCGATTGGACAAAATCACCGCTTCAGGCCCCAGCGCATCACGTACTTTACGTAATGCCTCGCGCGAATTGGCCGCAATAAATTTCTTCACGTTCATGTCTGACCTCCAATGAGATGGCTGACCCGTACAGATTTACCATCGGGAATTTCTGCTTGCGACAACACCTTGAGTTGAGGCACCATGCGCCGCAAAAAGCGCGTCAACAACCAACGCAATGCAGCCGGAACCAACAATACGGCAGGCTGCCCAAGTTTTTCCTGTTGCTGTGCAGCCTGCATGACCTGTTTGACCAGCGTGTCGGCAAGTCCTGGCTCAATGGCTGCCTGCTCACCGCTGGCCTGTACAGCTTGGAACAGCAAGCGTTCAAGGCGGGTATCGAGCATCAATACCGGCAATTCCTGATGACTGCCAAAAATCTGTTGCACAATCGACCGTCCCAACGCCACGCGCACGGCTGTCGTCAATTCATTGATATCCTGCGTACGCGGTGCTGCTTCACTCAACGCATCAATAATGCTCCGCATGTCACGGATATGTATATCTTCTGCCAGCAGGTTTTGTAAAATCTTCTGTAATGCTGCCACCGAAAGCAGTTTCGGTATCAATTCGTCCGCCAGTTTGGGGAAATCGGTCGCCAGATGATCCAGCAACTGCTGAACTTCGCGCCGCCCAAGCAAATCAGCCGCATTTTCCGTAATGAGATGGTTCAAATGTGTGGCGATCACGGTCGATGTGTCCACCACGGTATAACCCAACAATTGCGCCTGATCGCGCAAATTCGGATCGATCCAGATGGCAGGCAGGCCAAAGGCCGGATCGGTAGCGGCAATACCGGGCAACGTTCCGTTCACCATGCCAGGATTGATGGCCATCAACTGGCCGACATGCGCTTCAGCCCGACCGATCTCGACATCTTTCAAGGTAATTCGGTACACATTGGGTTTCAGTTCCAGATTGTCGCGAATATGTACCGATGGCGGCAAAAAGCCCACTTCCTGAGCGAATTTTTTGCGCAAACCTTTGATACGTTTCAATAACTCACCACCCTGCCCTTTGTCAACCAGCGGAATCAGACGATATCCCACTTCCAGCCCCAACGTATCGACAGGAATGATATCTTTCCACGTTGCCTCCTCTGCGTCGGCCGGTGGCGTCACCGTTTCCGGCACCACTTCAGCAGATTGCTGGTTGCGATACCGCTGCAGATAGGCTGCCCCACCCAGAATACCGGCCAGTAACAGAAAAGCAACATGCGGCATGCCAGGAATAATGCCCATCGAACCCAGCAATCCGGCAGCAATCCATAATACGTTGGGTTTTGCCAGCAACTGACTGAGCAATTGTTTACCAATATCCTGATCACTCGCCACCCGGGAGACTACGATACCGGCAGCCGTGGAAATCACCAGCGATGGAATCTGCGCCACCAGACCATCACCAATTGCCAGCAGCGTATAATCCTTTGCCGCCGCGGCAACACTCAAATCATGCTGCACCACTCCAACAATCAGACCACCCACGATATTGATCACTGTCACCATGATGCCTGCCACGGCATCACCGCGCACATACTTGCTGGCGCCATCCATCGCGCCATAAAATTCAGCTTCCTGAGCCACTTCAGTACGCCGCCTGCGCGCATCCTGTTCACCGATGAGCCCGGCGTTCAAATCGGCATCAATCGCCATCTGCTTGCCCGGCATTGCATCCAGCGTAAACCGGGCGCCAACTTCGGCAATCCGCCCGGCGCCTTTGGTGACCACCACAAAATTGATGATGGTCAAAATGATAAACACCACGATTCCTACAGCATAGTTACCGCCAATCAGGAAATGGCCGAATGATTCAATCACTTTACCCGCAGCGGCAGGTCCGGTATGTCCCTGCGTCAGCACAATCCGTGTTGACGCCACATTCAACGATAAACGAAGAATGGTGCTCACCAGCAATACCGTCGGAAAAGCCATGAAATCCAGCGGTCGCACGGTATACAGACTGGTCAGCAGCACCATGATGGCCAAGGCGATATTGAAGCTGAAAAAAATGTCCAGCACAAAGGGCGGCAAGGGCAGCACCATCATCGACAACATCATCACGATGATGAACGGCCCAATAATCATCGAACTGGTCACATTCATCAGCCAGGCAGGAAACTTGATGGCGTTCATGACAACTCACCCTCCGCAACCAGATAAGCCGATGACTTTGCCGCCACTTCCTCAAAAGGATCCATTCCCGCCGGCACCACGATTTTGTCTGGGATCACGGGCATTCTGCCGCCGACATCGCGCCAGGCACGCAACTGGAACACGTACGCCAGCACTTCCGCCACGGCACTGTACAACGTATCCGGGATTTCCTGCGCCAACTCCACATGTCGATACAATGCGCGCGCCAGCGCAGGTGCTTCCAGCAACGGAACGGCATGTTCCGCCGCCAGTTCACGAATACGAACCGCAACTTCGTCCGCACCCTTGGCGACCACCACCGGTGCCCGGTTTCCCTGTTGGGCATACTTCAGCGCCACGGCGAAGTGTGTTGGGTTCGTGACGACGACATCCGCCTTCGGCACTTCTGTCATCATGCGCCGCCGCGCCATTTCACGCTGCTGACTACGAATTTTGGCGCGAATCTGTGGATCACCCTCCGATTCACGCGCCTCCTGACGCAACTCCTGCCGAGTCATCTTGTATTTATTCGCGTAACTCCACAATTGATAAGGCACGTCGATCAACGCCACAATACCTAGCGACAGTGTCACAAAAACATAAATGCGCCACATGATGCTTGCCATGTGCCCCAAACCGGCGCGAGTGCTCTCCAGACCCAGACCAAGCATGCTCAGGATATTGTGCGACAGCATCAACCATGCCACAGTAGACACCAGCACCGCCTTGGCAGTCGCCTTGCCGAGTTCGACCACCGTACGAATGGTAAAAATATTTGCCAATCCACTCAATGGATTGATACGTGCGAGGTCTATATTGATTGCCTGCAGGCTGAACAGCCAACCACCCAACAATACCGGCGCCAGAATTGCACCCAGCACGACCACTCCGGCGAGCGGCGCAAAGGCCAATGCCACGCCAACCAGACTGTGACTAAAATGACCATACCAAGCCGATGTGTCATAGGCTTCAGCACGATCGATACGCAAATTGCTCCCCAGAAAAGTTTGCAACGCTGCTACCAACCCCCCACCCAACAGCCAGATACCGCCACCCGAAGCCAGCAGATTGACAAACACCGACAATTCGCGTGAACGCGGAACATCACCCTCCTCACGCGCCTTATCCAGCCGTTGCTGTGACGCCTGTTCCGTCTTTTCAAGATCGCTATCCTCAGCCATTGCCCGTCACCCCAATATCCATCGCTATTTTGCGCAGTACGGGTTCATTATCACCGACAGCGCCAGCGAACGATTGCGTGAACAAAGCATAAAAAGTCGCTTAATTTACCGTTCAGAGGAACTCGCCGGTGTCAGAATGGTTGTCGCTTCGACTAAATTGGGTCAGCTTGATTTTAGAGAGCGAAAATGAAGCGGTGTTCGGATGAGAGGGAGCCGGCGATTTTAAAAGAATTATTGCTGCCGATGAACATGACGGTAATGAACGTCGCAAAACAGAAAGGTATTTCTGACGTAACGTTGTATGCCTGGCGCAAACAGGTCAAAGCGGAAGGAATGGCAGAGCCAGAAACAGGAAAGGTGCCTGATGATCGGGTTAAGGCTCTTTTGACTGCCCATTGCCCAGCAGTTGCCACAGTGCCTTGCCCACAAACAGGAAGAATACCGGAGCGCCCGCGATCAGGTAAAAGTAGTAGGTAGTCAAGCGCCACATCAGCAACACCGCACCCAGCGTCGCATGATCGAGCACTGGCGCGAGCAGCGCGGTGAAGCTCAATTCGACCCCGCCGCTGCCTCCGGGCAGCATCGTGAAGTGGCCCGCGGTAAAAGCCAGCATCTGGACAAGAAAGGTATATGCCCAGTAAACATTGCGATCCATCCCGACAATAATCACGTACAGCACGCTGTATCGCAGCACCCAGTGACCGAGGCAGCACAAAAATATCCCGAAAAGCCTCAAGCGGGAAAACCCTAGAATCAGATGCACCGCCTGACGGAAGCGCAGCACGCCACGGGCCAGTATGCGCCTGTTCGCCGCAGAAATGCGCCGATTCAGGATATGTCGACCGACCCACAACAGCACCGAGCGATAATGCTGCACCGCGACCCAGGCCAGCAACAGCATGCCCAATATAAATCCTGCCAGCATCGCGATTTCCCAGCCAATATGCAGTTGCGCCGGATGAATGAAGAGCGCGAGCGTAACAACCAACAGGGCGATATTAAACACCAGGATGTCGATCATGATGTCCGTCGCATACATCGCGGCTGCAGCTGTACCAGATGCGCCATGCCGTTTCAGCAAATAAACATAAGTGAGCAGGCCACCACTACCGGAAGGTGTTGCGCTAATGGCGAATTCAGTGGCCATGACCGTAGCCAGTGAACGACTATGTCCCATCGGCTTTCCGATCCCGCTCAGCATCAGGCGCATGCGACCGGCATTGAAGTTCCAGCCGAAGAAAATCATCGCCAGCGCCGTGCACAATACGGACAATGGAAATACCGCCAGACGATGGAACAAACCGTTGCCGCCATATATAAAGACAATGCTCAGGCCCAGTACCAGCCCGACTGCAAAAAGCAAAAGAGACCGCCTCATAGGCTGTTGTTACTCACCCGTTACTCCCCGGTAAATGCCATCAACTCACCGTTTCAATCCACGCCCCGCCAATTGGTCGGGCGATACGAACATCAACACCATATTACCACGGATACAATCGTTTCAATCCGCCCGGCCAATTGGCCGGGCGATATTCACACACACGTATCAACAAGATGATGCACGGCCTGCCCGCGCGCCGGGTCACTCAACCAAACAATCTTTGGATAATTTCATCACGCGTGAGGTCATAGGGTCTGTTTCCCGCCGCTGGCATCCCGTCAGGTCGCCCGAGACCATGCAGGAATGAATCAGCGCTTTTTTCTAATGGCCGTGATCACCTGCATTGCCGTGTGGATGTCCTTCCGGATGTCCACCCATCATTCGTCCATGCATCTGATGATACTGCGCTCGCACCATGGGTTCATGGGGGCGATAGTGGAAATTCCGAGTATGCAACATGTACTGTTGTCGCACGTCATGGGGATAATGCGCCCCCTGAAACCGGCGCTGGTAATCAGGCAAAGGAGCTCGCCTGATATCTGGATGCCCACGCCGCCACCCTGCATCCCACCCTTCACGACGATGCAACCAACCAGGTCCCCAACGCTCGCCCCAACGAGGCGGTTCATTACGCGCCCATCCTCTGAAATAAGCAGGTGGGTAACGATAATACCCGACAGGAACCTGCAATATCATGTTCGGCACTTCCATCGGTGACACCATCCCCCATGGTCCGTTATACCAGGAAGCCGCATACCAGTTATCATCCTGATACAACCAATACATGCCATCATAATAAAAATAATTTGCCCCCATATTTGGCGCATAATACACAGGATAGCCCGGTACCGGCGCAAACTGCGGGTATGCTGGCGCATTAAAGCCAATGCTCACTCCCGGCACGGAAAATTGGATATTCATCCAGGCAAACGATGACGATGCCCAACACAGCAACACCACCCCTGCCAATTTTTTTATAAGACGCATATTTCCCCTCTCCCTTTCATCACAGGCAACATGCCTGTGTTATCATTTTTGATATGTCGCACCGTATTCAACGTCCATCGCGACCATTCATGACATGTTTGACTCAAACCGAAACAATCATTCTTTATGATGCGTGTATGATACTTGTATGATGCTCGCGGCCATCATCGCCAGTCGCGTCGATATCCATCCGGATGCCAACGCCCCCGCCATCCGGCATCCCATCCTTCACGGCGACGTTGCCAACCAGGCCCCCAACGCTCACCCCAACGAGGCGGTTCATCGCGCGCCCATCCTCTGAAATAAGCAGGCGGATAACGATAATACCTGACAGGAACCTGCAATATCATACCTGGCACTTCCATCGGAGGCACCACGCCCCACGGCCCATTGTACCGGGCAGCAGCATACCAGTTATCATTCCGGTACAACCAGTACATGCGATTATAATAAAAATAATTCGCTCCCATATTTGGCGCATAATACACAGGATAGCCTGGCACCGGTGCAAACTGTGGATATGCCGGCGCGGTAAAACCAATGCTCACTCCCGGCACAGAAAATTGGATATTCATCCAGGCAAACGATGATGATGCCCAACACAACAACATCACTCCCACCAACTTCTTCATAAAACGCATATTTCTCCTCTCATTTTCATAACAGGCAACATGCCTGCGTCATAATCTTGAGGTGCAACACGATATTCGGCGTCCATCGCAACCATTCATGAAATGTTTGGGGCGAACGCCTCGACGTGCCCTGATTTTCCACATACGGTCGAATCCAGCAAAACTCAACCCAACAAAACGCCCAACAAAACGGGGGAATTTCATGAAATACTGATAAAGATAGTTGAAAATCACACCCAAGCGTCGGATAATCGGACAATCGTCAGCTTGCTTTGGATTCTAGCATAGCCCCTGACAAAAAATTTACGGTGAAACACTTTGTAACAACCTGGCGTAAAAAACATGGACATCCAATCCTATTTACTGATTCTGATCAGTACGGTATTCGTCAATAATATCGTGATGGCGAAAATTCTGGGCATGTGCCCGTTTTTCGGCGTTTCCAAAAAACTGGAAACCGCCATAGGCATGGGTGCGGCGACCACTTTTGTGCTCACACTGGGTTCCGGCACCAGTTATCTGATTAACCAATACTTGCTTGGCAATGATCTGGCCTACCTGCGCACACTATCGTTCATCGTCGTCATTGCCGGCATTGTTGGTTTCACCGAAATGTTTGTGCGCAAGACCAGCCCGGTCTTATTCCGCGTACTGGGTATTTATCTGCCTCTCATTACCACCAACTGCGCGGTATTGGGTATCCCTTTGCTGAATGTTCAAGCACACCACAACTTCATTCAATCATTGTTTTTCGGTTTTGGTGGCTCAATCGGTTTTTCCCTGTCGCTGATTCTGTTTGCCGGTTTGCGTGAGCGTCTGGATGGTGCTGATTTGCCGGCTGTTTTCCGTGGCACCAGTATCGCCATGATCACAGCGGGCATCATGAGTCTGGCCTTCATGGGTTTCTCCGGTATGGTCAGGCCATGATTACTGCCATTCTGGTCATGTCCGGCTTGGCCATCCTGCTTGGCGCATCGCTGGGTTTCGCTGCAGTGCGTTATAAAGTACAAGAAGATCCACTGGTAGAAAAAATCGATGCCATTCTGCCACAAACTCAATGCGGTCAGTGTGGCTTTCCCGGTTGCCGTCCTTATGCCGAAGCCATTGCCGCCGGCAAGGCAGACATCAACCGTTGCCCTCCCGGCGGTGAGGCAGGCATTCACAAACTGGCCGAGTTGCTGGGCATGGAATTCAAACCCCTGAATGCGGAAGTAGGTGAACCAAAACCAAAAGCAGTCGCCATCATTGATGAAAATACGTGCATCGGTTGCACCTTGTGCCTGCAAGCATGTCCGGTGGATGCCATTCTGGGTGCTGCCAAACAGATGCACACCGTCATTGCCAGTGAATGCACTGGTTGTGAATTATGTGTCGCACCCTGCCCGGTGGATTGTATCCACATGGAACCACTCGCGGAAACCATCAAAACCTGGAAATGGAAATATCCAGTGACCCCGATTACCGTCGCCCATTCATAGCATCTTCATTTTCATTCTCATACAATGACCGACAGATTACATACTTTTCACGGTGGCATTCATCCGGAAGAGCACAAAACCTTATCTACTACCCATCCCATTGCGCAAGCACCCATTCCTGCCCGTCTGATTGTCCCGGTTCGCCAACACATCGGCGAGCCGGCACGCCCTTGTGTCAGTATTGGAGAAAAAGTACGCAAAGGGCAAATCATCGCCCAGGCAGATGGTTATGTTTCTCTCCCGGCGCACGCTCCGACATCCGGCATCGTCACCGCCATTGCCCCGCATCCGGTGCCACACCCGTCCGGGCTGAGTGATTTATGTATTCACATCGAACCAGATGGGCAGGACATCTGGATAGAACACAGCGCCAGCGATTACCAATCCATGCATCCATCCACCCTGCGTAATCTGCTGCGCGACATGGGGATTGCAGGGCTTGGCGGTGCCGTGTTTCCAACTTTCGCCAAACTCAACCCCGGCAAGGCCGTCAAAATTCCGACCCTGTTGCTCAATGGAGGCGAATGTGAGCCCTGGATTACCTGCGACGACATGGTCATGCGTGAACGAGCGGATGACATTCTTCGTGGCGCTGCCATCATGCGTCATCTGCTGCAATCCGACGAAATTCTTGTCGGCATTGAAGACAACAAGCCACAGGCCATCGCTGCCATGCGTACCGCCGCCCAACAGTCCGATATTCCGGTGCGCATCATCAGCATCCCGACACTCTACCCGAGCGGCGGGGCAAAACAGCTCATCAAAATCATTACCGGACGCGAAGTTCCTTCCGGTGGACGTTCCACCGACATTGGCGTTGCCACATTCAATGTCGGTACTGCGCTGGCGGTACACCGTGCGGTCAATCTGGGCGAACCCATGGTTTCGCGAGTAGTCACCGTCACCGGCAACGTCGGTCAGGCGCAAAACTTTGACGTGATGATCGGTACGCCGATGCAAGACCTCATCGCACTCACCGGGTTACCACCCGAACCTGTTTCCGGTGTCATCATGGGTGGACCGATGATGGGTATCAAAATAACAGATTTACATGCCCCTGCCGTCAAGGCTACCAATTGCATATTGGTCAAATCCGGCACCATGTTTCCATCGCCGCCACCTGCCATGGAATGCATCCGCTGTACGCGCTGCGCGGAAGTCTGTCCGGCAGAACTGCAACCGCAAGCACTATACTGGTTTGCACGCAGCAAACATTTCGACAAAGCGCGCGAGTATGCGTTGTTCGATTGCATTGAATGCGGTTGTTGCAGTTATGTTTGCCCCAGCCACATTCCACTGGTGCAGTACTACCGCTTCGCCAAAAGCGAAATTGCCGCCACCGAAGCCAACGAACGTGCGTCCAACCTTGCCCGCCAGCGTCATGATGCCCGTACAGCTCGTCTGGAGCGCGAAGCGCGTGAACGCGCAGAACGATTGGCGCAGAAATCAGCTGCAAAACCTGCCGGCGATGAAGCAAAACAGGCAGCCATCGATGCTGCCATCGCACGCGCGCAAACCCAAAAAACCACCAGCGAGTAACCTCCGATGCAGTCCTCTCCCTATGTTCTGGCGCCCAACAGCGTATCGCGCATCATGTTTACCGTGTTGCTGGCGCTATTGCCTGCCATTGCGGTTCAAATTTGGCTGTTTGGCCCCGCCATCCTGATCTCGCTTGCCATTGCCACCATCAGCGCACTGGGATTCGAAGCTTTCGTATTAAACCTGCGCGAACGTCCGATATGGCCAGCCATCAGCGACGGCAGCGCCATTCTGACTGCATGGCTGCTGACTCTGTCGATTCCGTCGATTGCACCGTGGTGGCTGACCGTAACGGGAATTTTTTTCGCCATCGTGATTGCCAAACACCTGTATGGGGGATTGGGCAACAATGTGTTCAACCCTGCCATGGTTGGTTATGCTGCACTGATTGTTTCTTTTCCCGTACCCATGACGCAATGGGCAGCACCTGATAGTTTGGCTCACCATTATCTGGACGGCATCGATGCCATCCATTATATTTTCAACCACCGGCTACCCGACGGCTGGTCGCTCGATGCCATCAGCAGCGCCACGCCATTGGACACTCTGCGCACACAACTAAAATTGCACCACAGTGTCAGCATGATTCGTCAGATGCCGATGTTCGGCCAATTAGCCGGGCGTGGCAGTGAAATGGTCGCACTGGCCTATCTGGCCGGTGGCTTGTTCCTGTTCACCAAACGCATCATCAGCTGGCACATCCCGCTCGCCATGTTGGGTGCACTGGCGCTTGTTTCCGGTATTTTCTGGCTGATTGACCCACAATATTATGCCAGCCCGCTGTTTGAGCTTGTGGCAGGCGGCAGCCTGCTTGGGGCATTTTTCATCGCCACCGATCCAGTATCTGCCGCCACCACGCCACACGGCAAACTCATTTACGGTGCTGGCATCGGTATTCTGGTTTATCTCATCCGCGAATTTGGCGCTTACCCGGACGGCGTGGCGTTCGGTGTGCTATTGATGAACATTGCCGTCCCCCTGATCGACGCCTGGACGCAACCTGCCCCTTACGGCCACAAAAAGGATGCAGCATGACCCCCCTTTGGCGACAAATCTTCAAGTCTTCCGGTATTTTGCTGGCGTACGCCTTTGTCGGTACGGCGATTCTGGCTGCCGTCTATGCCATGACCCATACCGCCATTGAAAAAAATGACGCCGACGCACAACGCAAACTGGTGGCAGAAACCCTGATACCTCACAGCTACAATAACGACCTGATTGCCAGCGCCGTCCACCTGCCCCGCAACAACTTGTTGGGCAACGATGCGAAACCTGCCCAAGGCTGGCAGGCCCGCATGAACCAGACCCCGATTGCCATCGTGCTGCCCGTCACCGCACCCAACGGCTATGGTGGCGCGATACAATTGCTCGTCGGTATCAGCAATGATGGACAAATCACTGGTGTTCGGGTGGTCGAACACCACGAAACTCCCGGTCTCGGTGACTACATTGATATTGCAAAAAGCCAATGGATTCATATATTTGATGGAAAGTCCCTGCGCAACACGCCCGACGAAGCTTGGCAAGTGAAGAAAGATGGTGGAGAATTCGACTATGTCACCGGCGCCACCATTACTCCACGCGCTGTGATTGCCGCAGTCCACCGCGCACTGCAATACGCCTCGAAGTACCACACGCAACTGTTCGCACCGGCCACAGGAGCAAAGCCATGAACCCAAGCTACCGTGAAATTATCGTCAACGGCCTATGGAAACAAAACCCCAGCATGGTGCAAATTCTGGGTATGTGCCCTCTGCTGGCCATCAGCACCAGTGTCGTGAATGCACTCGGTTTGGGCATTGCCACCGCGCTGGTCATGGCGTTCAGCAATGCTGGCGTATCCCTGATCCGCAACCACGTCAGCCATGACACCCGCATTCCGGTCTATATTCTCATCATCGCCGCACTGGTCACCATCATCGACATGAGCATGAACGCATTCGTCCACCCACTGTATCTGGTGCTCGGCATCTTTGTCCCGCTCATCGTCACCAATTGCATCGTGTTGGCGCGCACCGAAGCGTTTGCGTCCAAAAATACTTTTCTACCCTCTCTGCTCGACGGTTTCATGATGGGTATGGGCGTCACGCTGGTACTGCTGGTGTTGGGCGGAATGCGCGAACTGGTGGGTAAAGGCACGCTGCTGTCCGGCATCGACCTCGCGTTAGGTCCGGTTGCCAAACACTGGGTGCTGCATCTGATTCCGCACTATTCCGGCTT
>JAJYHV010000075.1 GCA_021790515.1 Pseudomonadota bacterium | reverse complement strand
ACAGCGGCTGAAGATAAAACAGGCAGCCGAAGCTGCCTGTTTTATCTTCTCATTACAGCCGGTCAACACCGGCCAGCGATCAGAAGGTGTGCTTGATGCCCAACGACACGGCGGAGATGTTGGCACCGCCGATTGCAAGACCGCCCATCGCCACCGGGTTGGTGGTATCGGCAAAGTTGTACATCGAACCGGCATCGTTGGAGATTTCGGTGTACAGCGCATACACTTGCGTGTTTTTGCTGAAGTTGTAGTCACCGCCGATGGTCCATTGTTGCGCACCGGTTGCCGCACCTGCAGCCGCACCGGTGAGTTTACCACTCAAGTTACCATTGTATGCCGAGGTGGTATTGTCGCTACCCGCATTGGCATATGCCAGCGCGATGTCCCACGCACCCATGGAATGCTTGAGCGACGCATACCAGGTATCGTGACCGAGCAGGTTGGAACCGTTGGTACCGAAGTTGTCGCTGGAGTTTTCATACAGCACCGACAACGTGGTATCCATGATGCTGTACGCCGCGCCCAGTTTGTACGCGCTGTTGGACTCATTGGCCAAAGCACCACCTAATGCAGACAAACTACCGTTGCCTGCCGCGCCAAAATCGTGCTGTTCGTACGACGCGGTCAAATACAAGGGGCCTGCGGTGTACATCGCCGCCAGCGAGTAAGCATCGCCAGTGGTATTGTTGGCATAGGTATTACCAGCAGTATTAGGAGTAGGACTAACCCCGGGCGTTCCCAGATTGGTCGCATTGCCGAACACGTACGCACCGACGACGGTCAACCCGTTCATGTTCGGCGAAACGTAGGCCAGCACTTGCGAAGGACGCAAGTCGAAATAGCCGCTGGCGCCAGCACCGTCCAACAAGCCAGAACCTACCGTACCATTACCGCTACCGGCCAGACCGAACGAGCCGACCAGACCGTTGTAGTCACCCATCGTATCGGCAAACGGGTCCATCTGTGCGGTGGACATTTTGTATGGCGTGTCATGAATACCGACCAGCACGGTACCAGCAGCTTGACTGGACAAACCGACGAAAGTGTTGCGCTGGTTGTTGAAAGGATTGGCGCCGAAGGCGTTCTGGCTACCATTCACAGCAGATGCGCCACCATTACCGTTATTGGTATTGCCGCCGTTCACGGAAACACCCTGTTCAATTTGCCAGATGCCGGACAGGCCGTTGCTCAGGTCTTCCGAGCCTTTCAAACCGAAGTAGGAACCGTAATCCGACACGCGACCGACGTTGTTGGTCGTGGAAGCTGTTCCCGCAGCATTAGAACCCACGTTAGTGGCGCTATCGACACCGGCATCGAGCATGCCGTAAAACTGCACTTCGCTGCCAGCGGCAAACGCCGGCACGGAAATCAGGCTGGCCACAGCCAACGCGATAAGTTTTTTGTTCATGAGAATATTTCTCCATTCAAGTCTTCATTGACGCACGACTGATTGAATCAGTCACGCCGTTTCGCTGACGGTATCGGCAATGGCTTGGCGATGGTTCGCAACACGCCATGACCTTTACCCAGCGAACTTCCTCCATGGAAGTGAGGGCATTGTGCACTGCCGTGCGATTCGCAACAAGTGCACTGTCGCATTTCTGCAACATACCGCAGCGGCCGCCCACCCGATCGCGTGCTAAAACGTATGGCCGTAGCGCGCCGTACTGCCTTCGCTGCCCACTCGATCCAACACCGCCAGCAGCGGGGAAAACTCGCGGTAACGCGCGGCGGTCGCCCGCACATAAGCCAACACACGCGGAATGTCATTCAGGTAAACCGGCTTGCCATCGCGCACATTCAGGCGGGCAAAAATACCCAACACTTTCAGATGGCGTTGCAGCCCCATCCACTCGAAATCGCGGTAAAACTCGCCAAAATCCGCTTGCACAGGCAAACCGGAACGGCGCGCCTCATCCCAGTAACGTATCGCCCAGTCGATCACCTGCGCTTCGTCCCAATCCACATATGCATCACGCAGCAGCGACACCAGATCATAAGTAATGGCGCCGGCTACCGCATCCTGAAAATCCAGCACACCCAAACCCTGCTCCGTCACCATCAGATTACGGCTATGGTAATCACGATGCACCAAAACGGTGGGCTGTGCAGCAATGTTATCGAGCAGGCGGGCAAACAGCACGTCCAGCGCCGCGCGCTCTGCATCAGTCAATGTCACCCCGAGATGGCGCACCAGATACCAATTTTCGAACAATTGCAACTCGCGCAGCAACCGTTCCCGATCATACGGTGGCACGACATCGCCCGGCATAACGCGCTGAATACCCAGCAAAGTCTGTATCGCCTGCAAATACAGGTCATGCGCAGGGTGGGTGTCCAGTGCCGCCAGAAAAGTCTCGTCGCCAAAATCACTCAGCACCAGCCAGCCTTGCGCCAGATTCGCCTGCACAATTTGCGGCACATTGACCCCACCATCACGCAACAATTTTGCCACCTTGACAAAAGGCTGACAATCTTCCTGCTGCGGTGGCGCGTCCATCACGATATAATGCCGTCCATCGGCCAACTGCGCGCGAAAATAGCGCCGAAAGCTGGCATCACCACTCACCGGTTGCAATACCGGTTTTTGTTCGCTCCACACGGTCAATAACCAGGAAAACATCTCTTGTTCGCGTTGCATGATTTTTTGAAGTCCAGATTGCCGAAGACGGATTCTAGCACCGTTTGGCCGCCTCCCCGCCACCTGCTACGCGCGTTTCTGCTGTTTTTCGTCTGCACGACCAGCTTGTCGGTTGCCGTCGCAGACGACAACATCGGCGCCACGGCGAGCGCGCCGAATCTGCCCGCCAGTGACAACCCCGTTCTGGTCAGCTCCGGCGTCCTGACTTTTCCGCAAAGGACCGACACTTCGCCACCGGTCTTCGTGCGCTCGGACGAAATCTCCGGCATCGAAAACGCCTGGCTCGATGCACGAGGTCATGTAGAATTTCGCCGTGGCACAGCTGTCGTCACCGCCGACCATCTGCATTACACACTCGCTACCGACCGTGTCGATGCCAGCGGCAACGTCAACATCGATCAGCAAGGGCTCTCTCTCCATGGCCCATCACTGGGCATGTTCATGAAAAAGCAATTGGGGGCGATGCAATCGCCCAGCTACACCTACCTGAACCCCGGCCCGCTTGACCCTTCCGGGAAAGGCGTCAAAGAAGCGCGCGGCGACGCCGCCAGCGTCGAATTCAAAGGGCCTGACCATTATCAATTGAATCAAACCACGTACACCACCTGTCGGGTCGGCGACAACGACTGGGCGCTGCACATGAAAGACCTGAATCTCGACACACAGGATCAGGTTGGCACTGCACACGGCGTAGTACTGGATTTTTTGCAAAAACCCATTTTTTACACGCCGTGGATCAGCTTTCCGCTCAACGATGCGCGCAAAAGCGGTTTTCTTGCACCGGAATTCGGCACCACCAGCACCAGCGGCGCAACCTTTTCACTGCCCTGGTACTGGAACATTGCCCCTAATTACGACGCCACCATTACCCCAACGATATACAGCAAACGCGGACTGGAAGCCGGCGGCGAGCTTCGTTATCTGACTGATAATTCCCAAGGCACCATCGATGGCAACTATCTGAACGACAAACTCACCGGCACCGCACGCTGGGATCTTTTTGCCCAACTCGACCAGACGTTTACGCCCAACCTCACCGGCCATCTGGTATACCAGTCCGTATCCGACAGCAACTTTTTTACCGACCTGTCCAACAACCTCTACATGACGTCGATGGTCACGCTGGATCAGGAAGCGTCACTCACCTGGCACGGCTCATGGTGGCAACTGACCGGCGGCGTACAACAATTCCAGACTTTGCAAGACCCGGCGGCGCCTATCGTCCCGCCGTATGCCCGCATGCCGGAACTGACTTTCAGCGGTGATAAAATATTGAACAACGGGCTGGATTTCAACATGTACAGCGACGTCACCACCTTTGTTCACCCCACACTGGTCAACGGTACCCGTGAAGTGTTCTACCCCAGCCTGAGTCTGCCGATGAGCAATTCCTACGGCTACGTCACGCCCAAAATCGGCCTCAACTATACCGCATACCAACTGGGGCTAAACAACACCGACCCACAATCACAATACACCCGCACCCTGCCCATCATGAGCCTGGACACCGGAATGTACTTCGACCGGAATACGACATTCATGGGCACTCAATACCAGCAAACGCTGGAACCACGCCTGTATTATGTGTACATCCCATACCAGAACCAGAACCAGCTGCCCATTTTCGACACGGCAGCACTCGACCCCATCAACTACGCCACACTGTTCACGGAAAACCGCTTTGTCGGTTACGACCGCATCAACAACGCCAATCAAGTCACCATGGCGCTCTCGTCACGCTTCATCGACCAGGCCACCGGGGAAGAAAAACTGCATTTTGCCATTGGCGAGCGCCTGTATTTCACCCCGCAACTGGTCAATCTGCCTATTGTGAATGCACTGGGGCAGGTCATTTCCAACAATGTCGTCACCAACAACGCCTTCAGCGACATTCTGGGCGACGTTGGCGGACAAATCACCGCAGACTGGCGCGCTGAAGCCATCATCAGCTACAACAGCCAGACCGGTCAGACCGACGACGAAAGTCTGGTCTTGAGTTATCAGCCCGCACAAGGCGCGGTGATGAATTTAAGCTATCGAACCCTCGTCGGGCAGATCGACGAGATCGACCTGTCCACCGAATGGCCATTAACACGCCGCCTGTATGGATTATTTCGCTACGATTACTCGATTCTGGACAAACAAGTTGTCCAAGGTTTGGCCGGAATCGAATACAATAGAGGCTGCTGGGCGCTGCGGACCATGTTCCAGACGATTGCCACCGCAGCCAATACCACCAGCACAGCTTTTTTTATTCAGCTGCAACTGAACGGTTTGGGCAATCTTGGCTCCAATCCGCTCGAAGCGCTGCAACTTAGTATACCGGGATATATCAGCTCCAATGAAATCACGCCTCCTCTTCGCTAACCTGTTTACCGTCATGCTCGCTCTTGCCGCATGTACCCTGCCCGCACACGCTGCCGATACGCCAGTCGACGCTCCAACGAGCGAAAAGCCAGAACTTGTCGACGACATCGTCGCCATCGTCAATAACGATGTGATTACCCGCAATGAACTGGACGAACGCTATCAGCGCGCAGTGCAACAACTAAACAACCGTAAAATCGCGCTGCCACCCAAAAACATTCTGGAAAAACAACTGCTCGACCGCATGATTCTGGATCGCATCCAGTTGCAGTACGCCGCACAGACGGGCATCAAGGTCGATGAAGCCGCGCTGGATGAAGCCATCCTGCGCATTGCCGAACAGAACCATCTGACGCTGGATCAGTTCAAAGAAGCACTGGCCAAGGATCATGTGCCATTCAACAAATTTCGTGATGACATCCGCCATGAAATCATCCTCAACCGCCTGCGTCAACGCGAAGTCGACAACAAAGTCAACGTCAGCGAAGCCGAAGTCGATGCTTATCTGACCGCACAGGCCAAAAGCGGCGCAAACGAAGAATTTCATCTGGCGCGCATCAGTATCGACATTCCCAACGATGCCACCAGCGATCAAATTGCCGCCGCACAGGCCAAAGCCGAGGACGTGCTGAAAAAACTGCATGAAGGCGCCAGCTTCGCCGAAATGTCCACCGAGTATTCCAACGCTCCGAATGCGCTGGAAGGTGGCGATCTCGGCTGGCGGCCTGCTGCCCAGTTGCCGCCACAATTCGTCGACATCATCCGTGCCCTGAAGCCAGGCGAGACAACCAACGTGCTGCGCACCAGCGAAGGATTTCACATCATCGAATTGATCGAAGAACGCAGTACCGATAAACCCGATATCATCAGCCAGACCCATGCCCGTCACATCCTCATCAAGACCAATGAAATCGTGACGCCCGACGACGCCATCAAGCGCCTGACCGATATTCGCAACAAAATCATCAGCGGCAAAGCCACGTTCGGGGCCATGGCCAAACGATATTCGGACGACAGCAGTGCTGCCAAAGGCGGCGATCTGGGCTGGTTATCGCCAGGCGAAACCGTACCGGACTTCGAACAAGCGATGGACGCCCTGAAACCAGGTGAAATCAGCCAACCCGTCAAGTCACCGTTTGGCTACCACCTGATTCAGGTACTCGAACGGCGACAAAAAGACATCACCCTCAATCACCGCCATCAGGTGGCCATGCAGGCCATTCGCGCCCGCAAGATTGAAGAAGCGCAAACCGATTGGCTGCGTGAGATGCGTGACGAAGCTTACGTCAAAATATTTCCGCTCGACCAGTGAGTGAAGCCTCTCGCCCACTCGCCCTGACCAGCGGAGAACCTGCAGGCATCGGCCCCGACCTGTGCGTACTGTGGGCGCAGCACGCCCGCAGTCAGGACGTTGTCGTACTGGCGGACCGGTTCACGCTGACCGGTCGTGCGCGGCAACGAGGACTGCCACTCACGCTGCACGACTACCAGCCAGACCACCCCGTCAGTTGCGCTGCGGGTGAACTGACCATCCTTCACCTGCCGCAGGCAAAACCAAGCCTGCCCGGCGAACCCGATATCGCCAACGCCCGTTTTGTACTTGATTTGCTCGACCGCGCAGTGCACGGCTGCCAGCAAGATGAATTCGCTGGCATGGTAACCGCCCCGGTGCATAAAGCCATCATCAATGATGCCGGAATTCCCTTCACCGGCCATACCGAATATCTGGCTGAACGCACCCGCACGGCACACGTGGTAATGATGCTGACCGGCGGCGGCCTGCGTGTCGCGCTCGCCACCACGCATCTTGCCCTGCGCCATGTCGCCGATGCCATCACCGACGAACTGTTGGCCCACACGCTCATCATCCTGCACCAAGCCTTGCGCACCCAGTTCCATATCAGCCAACCACGCATTCTGGTGTCCGGGCTCAATCCGCATGCCGGTGAATCCGGTCATTTGGGCGATGAAGAACAGCGCATCATCATTCCGGTTCTCGCGCGCCTGCGTGCGCAGGGCATGCTGCTGGAAGGGCCGTTGCCCGCCGACACACTGTTCCAGCCCCACCATCTGCAACATGCCGACTGCGTATTGGCCATGTACCACGATCAGGGTTTGCCGGTACTCAAGTATGCCAGTTTCGGCGCAGGCGTGAATGTCACGCTGGGATTGCCGATTATCCGCACCTCCGTCGATCACGGCACGGCGCTCGATCTGGCTGGTCATGGCAACATCCACACCGGCAGCCTCACCGCAGCGATTGCGCTGGCAGCCACCTCGGGAACGCCACATGGCTGAACACATTGCCCGCAAACGTTTTGGTCAACATTTTCTGTGCGATGACGATATCATTCATGCCATCGTACACGCCATCCGACCACAAACCAGCGATAATCTGGTGGAAATCGGTCCCGGCCTGGGCGCACTGACACGGCCGCTGCTGGAAACCCTACCCCAGTTCCACGTCGTTGAACTCGATCGAGATATTGTTGCCCGGCTCGAAAAACAATACCCGGCAAAAAAACTGCACATCCACGCTGCCGACGCGCTCGAATTCGATTTTTCCAGCCTGGGCGAGCGCCTGCGCGTCGTCGGCAACCTGCCCTACAATATTTCCACCCCGCTGTTATTTCATCTGGCCGAACACGCGCCCCACCTGCACGACATTCACGCCATGCTGCAAAAGGAAGTCGTCGACCGGATGACAGCCAGCCCCGGCCATGGCGCCTACGGCCGCTTGTCGGTCATGCTGCAATACCACTTCGACATGGAAGCCTTGTTTGACGTACCGCCGGAAGCTTTCAATCCCCCGCCTAAAGTACAGTCGGCCGTGGTACGCATGATTCCACGCCCCTTCCCTGACATGACCGTACACGACCATGCCCTGTTCAGCCGCACTGTCGCGAAGGCCTTTTCCCAACGCCGCAAAACACTACGCAACAGTTTGGGGAAACTGGTAGAGGATGCCGATTACCGTACGCTGGGCATCGATCCGACACTCCGCGCCGAAAATCTGCCCGTCGAGGCATTCATCCGGCTGTCCAACCATCTGCTTCACGCATCAACTCCCATATCCATCTCCGAACCAAAAGGATAAATCATGACATTAACCGATACCGCCGAACAATGCCTGCAATCCATGGGGCTGCCTTACGTCCGGATTCCGGACATGCCAGTCATCAACCTGCCCGTTGAGGGCGCTACCGGCAAACTGAACCTGTACATCCACAGCCATGAACAAAACCGGCGTTTGTTCGTGTACAGCCGCCCACAGGATTTACCCGTCCCGCAAAAACGCATCAGCGCACTGGCGGAATTCCTGACTCGCGCCAATTTTGGCCTGCCTTTGGGTAATTTTGAAATCGACATCAATGACGGCGAATTCAATTTCAAGAACAGCATTGATGTCAACGGTGGCGAACTGAGCGTGGACATGGTGAAAACGCTCATCGTGTTCTCACTCGAATGCATCAACCGCTACTTGCCTGGTATCCGCGCCGTACTGGCCGGTGAAGCGGCAAAATCCGCCATCGAGGCCATCGACGGACCGACGCAGGTTGTCATCCGTTGACAGGCACATACTGACAGACAGGCATTCTGTCAAATGATGGCGAGCACTCACACATCATCGGATCGCGCGCTCACCCACATTGCACTCGACCCCCGCCGCTCCGTCGTCATCGAGGCATGTGCCGGCAGCGGCAAAACCTGGCTGCTGGTATCGCGTATCGTGCGGTTGCTGCTTGATGGCGCCAACCCTTCCGCCATTCTCGCCATCACGTTTACCCGCAAGGCAGCCGGTGAAATGCGCGAGCGCTTGCACGCATGGTTACGCTTTTGCGCCAGCGCGGACGACGACGCCGTACGTCACTTTCTGCGCGAACGCGCTGTCCCGGAAACGAGCATGGATGCAGCACTCCTGCGCGCGCGCGGCCTGTTCGAACGCGTCCTTATGGCACAACCGGGCATTCGTCTGCTGACCTTTCATGCCTGGTTTTTTGAATTGCTGCGTCACGCCCCCATCAACGCGCCATATGCCGGTTTCTCCCTGAGCGAAAACACCCATGCGCTCACCCTCCATGCCTGGCAAAACTTGCGTCGGGAACTGGTGAACCAGCCAAATTTAACCGAAGACCTGACCACACTCATCGCCCACTTCGGTCAACACAACACACACAAACTACTGCACAACTTTCTTGCCCGCCGCAGCGAATGGTGGGCCTACACCGAAGGCCAAACCAACGCGGCTGCATTTGCCACGCAACAACTGACCCGGTTCTGTCCGGTGGAATCGCCAGCCAGCGCCCTGTTTGCGCAACCAGGCTGGTTGTCCTCCCTGCGACACTACCAGAAGCTGCTTGCCGGCAGCACGAACAAACGTCAAGCTGCCGCCCATGCCATCGGATTGATCATCGACGAACTGCTGAGCGAAAATCTCTCTCCTGAGACCTGCCTCACCGAATTGTGCCGGCTGATTCTCACTCAGAAAAAAGCCGTCAATCAAAACATCAAACCCGGTAAATCATCCGAATCACAAGCCCTGTACGCGGCACATTGCACGGTCAGTGAAGCGCTCGCCCTTGCATGGCAACAACAGATTGACGCTCTGGCGCTAGTACTCAATGCGGCCACTTTTCGCTTGGGCAGTCAATTTTTGCAGCAGTATCAAAACGTCAAGCAACAGGAACGGGTGCTCGATTTTACCGATGTCGAATGGCTGGCGGCACAACTGCTCGCTCGCCACGACGACACCGATTATCTGCTGCACAAACTCGACACCCGCTATCGTCATGTGTTACTGGATGAATTTCAGGACACCAACCCACTGCAATGGCGCATCTTGCAAACCTGGCTTACCGCCAGCGCCGAGGCGGGCGAACCGCCGGACGTGATGCTGGTGGGCGACCCGAAACAATCGATTTACCGTTTTCGTGGTGCCAAAGCCGGTCTGTTCGAGTTGGCCACGCAAACCTTGCAGCAGCATTACCATGCCAGCCATTTACGGCAAAATACCAGCCGCAGACTCGCTGCCACCCTCGTGGATAACCTCAACACCTGTTTTGGCAGCCTCGACTATCCCCTGTTCACCCCCCATGTCGCGCAGGATACCCACCGTTCTGGCCGACTGGAAATTTTTCCCCTTCCGCCGACCCCGATTGACGACGCAGGCGACCAGCCACAACCATGCCGCAACCCCTTGTTGCACGCCGCACGGGAAAAGCCGGAACAACAAGCGCGGCGCCAGGAGGCAACCGTGATCACCGAAAAAATTCGGGAAATCATTGCCAACTGGCAAATCAACGACCCGCAAACCAATACACCAAGGCCCGCGCAATATCGCGACATCCTGATTCTGGTACGCAGCCGTACCCACCTCGACCATTACGAAAACGCCCTGAAGCAGGCGGGAATTCCCTATCTGGGCAGCCGGCAGAGCGGCCTCATGCAACAGATGGAAATCCATGACATGATGGCGCTGTTGCGTTGCCTCATTCACCGGCATGACCGGTTGGCGCTCGCTCATGCCTTGCGATCACCCCTGTTTTCTGCCAGCGATGACGACCTGCAAGCGTTGTTCTTTCACGCCAATCAAGTCAATCAAACCAATCAGGGCAACACAGCCAAACCGGACGCCATCTGGCAAACCCTGCTCACGCTGGATACTTCCAGCACGGCATTATTGCTGGCGCGTGACTGTCTGCCGCGCTGGCGTGCGCTGGCAGCACAATTACCGCCACATGATCTCATCGACCGCATCTTGCATGAACGCTCGGTTTTTGCATGTTATGCCGAACGTGTGTCCACACAGCGCGCCGCCAGCGTCATCGCCAATCTGGAAACCTTCCTTGCCCTGTCGTTACAGCTGTCCAGCGGACGCTACCCCAATCTCCCCGGTTTTCTGCATGACCTGGAACGTCTGCGGGACAGAGATGACCTGGCCGAAGGTAATATCGGCCAACGCTTTGATGCTGTCCGCATCCATACAGTGCATGGCGCCAAAGGACTGGAAGCCCCGATCATCTGGCTTATCGACAGTGGCGGACGCAAACAACCGCCCGGCAACCACTATGCAGCCATCTGTCATTGGCCAGCCGACGCCACACGGCCACAACACTTTTCGCTGCTCACCAAAAAAGAATGGCGTGCCAGCTGGCAGGCAGATGCGCTGGCACAGGAAGCCCTCGACGCCGAACGCGAATCGCACAATCTGCTATATGTCGCGCTCACCCGCGCACGCGAGATTCTGCTCATTTCCGCTGCCACAGATGGTCCGCACGAAAACTGGCATCGACTGCTGCGCGAGAGGTTGCCGGGATCGGGCCATTCTGCGGCATATCCGGGTACAATCGCCCCATCAACCCATCATCAACCGACACGACTATGAGCGCAGAAATTCTGGTTAACGTTACACCACAAGAAACCCGTGTTGCCGTCATGCACCTTGGCATCGCCCAGGAATTGCATATTGAACGCAGCAGCCAGCGCGGCCTGGTCGGCAATATCTATTTCGGCAAAGTATGCCGCGTGCTGCCGGGCATGCAATCAGCTTTTGTCGATATCGGACTTGAGCGGGCCGCGTTTCTGCATGTCGCCGATATCTGGGAAGAAAAACAGAACGGCAATCTTCGCCCCATCGAACAGGTGTTGTTTGAAGGGCAGGGGTTACTGGTTCAGGTCATCAAAGACCCCATCGGCAGTAAAGGAGCGCGTCTGTCCACGCAAATCAGCTTTGCCGGCCGCTTTCTGGTCTTTTTACCGCAGGATTCACACATCGGCATCTCACAAAAAATTGGCGACGAGGTGGAACGCGAACAACTGCGTCAAAAACTGCAACCCTTGCTCAGCGAAGGTGAAAACGGCAGTGAAAGTGGTGGTTTCATCATTCGAACCCTGGCCGAAGAAGCCGATAGCGACGCCCTGCGTGCCGACGTGCGATATCTGCGTCAACTCTGGCACGATATCCAGCAACGCGCCCGCACCGCAGCACCCAAAACCCTGCTCTATCAGGATTTGAATCTGTCTTTGCGTGTGCTGCGTGATTTTGCCACGCAAGAAACCACCCGCATCCTGATTGACTCACGCGAAACATGGCAAAAAATGCTGGAATTCGCTGAACAGTACACACAGACCGTCGCAGGCAAACTGCAACACTACGCTGCCGAACGCCCACTGTTTGACTTGTATGCCGTCGAAGCCGAAATCGAACGTGCGCTGGCACGGCGCGTTGACCTTAAATCCGGCGGTTATCTGATTATCGACCAAACCGAAGCGCTGACCACAATTGATGTCAACACGGGCGGATTCGTCGGTGCCCGCAATTTTGACGACACGGTATTCAAAACCAATCTTGAAGCCGCGCAAACCATTGCCCGCCAATTACGATTGCGCAACCTGGGTGGCGTCATCATCATCGACTTTATCGACATGGACAACCGCGAGCACCAGCATGAAGTCTTGCAGGAACTGAAAAAGGTGCTCGCGCGCGACCCGACCCGCACCAATGTCCATGATTTTTCGCCATTGGGCCTTATCGAGATGACCCGCAAACGTACCCGCGAAAGCCTGGCGCATATCTTGTGCGAGCCATGCCCCAGTTGCAAAGGCCGTGGTGAAGTCAAAACCGCACAAACCATCTGCTATGAAATTTTGCGCGAAATCGTGCGGGAAGTACGGCAATATAACGCGCGCGAATATCGGATTCTGGCCGCGCAGTCCGTCATCGACCTGTTTCTGGATGAAGAATCCGCCAGCCTCGCCCAACTGAGCGATTTCATCGCCAAACCGGTTTCCCTGCAAGTAGAAACCCTGTACATGCAGGAACAATACGATATAGTGTTACTATAAAACCGGATAAAAATAATACATCTGTCCGCCAGAAGCCGGTCATTGACACTAATTGTCAACGCAATAGCATCATAAACGCACCCGTTTAGTGCACAATTCAGGAGCGTCATCAAATACTTGACGCACCATATTTGTGCAAAACAAAAAATGTTCTCAGATGAAAAACCAGTAACGAATTTATTTTCATGATGTTACGCAACTGGCACAGCTTATGCTTAATTGGTTGCGCAATCTTGCACGACGCATTCATGGGAGAATTTTCATGCGGAATCTGAACAAAACCATCCTTACCCTTGCACTGGCCAGCATCTCTGGTGCGGTCATGGCTGACGGCACAGCACCTGCCGCACCTGCCGCACCAAGTCTGGGGGCGGTCATTGCCGCCACGCCAGGACTCACCCTGACCGGTTACGTCGCCGCCACCTACAATTATTTTGGCTCGGACACCCCTGCGCTGCGCCAGTTTGACACGACGCAGAATGGTTTTAGCGCCAATCAGGGCGCGCTGACCATCGCCTACCTGCCCGCTACCGGCGCAGGCGCGCAAGTGACTGCCATTGCCGGTTCCGATGCGCAAATCCTGCGTCAAGGCGAGACTGGTTCAGCCACCCCTCCCACGACCCAGTTCGACCTCTACAATGCATTCGCTCAGTACGCCGTCAGCACCTACACCATGATAGCGGGTAAATTCTCCACGCTGGCCGGGGCCGAAGTGGCCACGCCAAATGGCGACAACGAAATCTCGCGTTCCTTGCTGTTCACCCTGATGGAGCCCATCACCCATACCGGCGTGCGCGTGGTCGACGCCGTCTCCAGCGCGCTCACCCTGACCGCCGGTGTGAACAACGGCTGGAACTACACCAGCACTCCTTCCACCCCCTACGCCGTCAATGGCAGCTCCGGCAAAACCCTTGAACTGGGCATCTCCGGCACGCCAAGCAAGATGTTCTCCTACTCGCTGGCGTATTACAACGGCGATTCGCCGTTGTACGAAGGGATAAGTGGAGCAGGCGGCGCCGGTAGCGGTACATTGCAACTGTTTGACGCCGTGGGCACCCTCAATGCCACTGATGCACTCAACTTCGTCGCCAACGTGGATTATCTGTCCAAAGACAACGCCAATCTGTTGAATGGCACCAACGGTACTGGCACAGCGACCGGTATCGCGCTGTACGCCAATTACACCGTCTCCAGCGACTGGTTACTGTCGCTGCGTGGCGAATACGTCGATGATGCCGATGGCCTGCTGAGCATGAACAGTAATATTGGTTTTGTCGGCAACTTCCCGATCGGCACCACATCCAATACGCTGAAAGAAGGTACGCTGGCTGTCAACTACACCGGCTTCAAAAATTTGCGCCTGACCGGTGAACTCCGCGAAGACGAATCCAGCATCGGCTTGTTCACCAGCAATGGTAAACCCGCCTCGCAACAGGCCTCGCTTGAATTCCAGGCCATTTATTCATTCTGATGCAACACCCACCTGAATCGCTCAAGGAGGAAACATGAAACTCGTTACGGCTATCGTCAAGCCGTTCAAACTGGATGAAGTCCGGGAAGCCCTGTCCGCCATCGGCGTACAAGGCATCACCGTGACAGAAGTCAAAGGTTTTGGACGGCAAAAGGGGCACACAGAACTGTATCGCGGTGCCGAATATGTGGTTGATTTTCTACCCAAGGTCAAGATTGAAGCAGCCATCGCTGACGAATTGCTCGATCAGGTCATCGAGGCCATCGAGAAATCCGCCCACACTGGCAAAATCGGTGACGGCAAAATTTTTGTATTCAATCTGGAATCCTGTGTACGTATCCGTACCGGCGAATCTGGCCCAGAAGCTTTGTAAAATGGAGAACAATATGAAACGATGGCTCCTTGGTTTAAGTTTGCTTTTTAGCGTCGGTATCGCTGGTACCAGCCTGGCCGATGACACAGCAGTACCTGCGGCAGCAACTCCTGCCGCTCCTGCGGCAGCAGCTCCCGCAAGCCCGGCACCTGCTGCTGCCGCCCCCGCCGCAGCACCCGCTGCACCTGCCCCTGCCGCTGCTGCACCTGCCGCGCCAAATCCGGCGGCATTCATCAACTCCGGCGACAATGCCTGGATGCTGACGTCAACTGCTCTGGTGCTGATGATGACCATTCCCGGTCTGGCACTGTTCTACGGCGGCATGGTGCGTAAAAAGAACGTGCTCGCCACACTGATGCAAAGCTTCGTCATTACCTGTCTGGTCACGATATTGTGGATGATTGCCGGCTATAGCCTCGCCTTCACACAAGGCACAGGCGCACTCGCCCCGTATCTGGGCAGCATGAGTCGCTTCATGCTCAACGGTATGGGTCTGGACGCCTCCAACGCACTGGCGGGAACCATTCCGGAATCCACCTACATGACCTTCCAGATGACTTTCGCCATCATCACGCCTGCCCTGATTGTGGGCGCGTTTGCTGATCGCATGAAGTTCTCATCCCTGCTGGTGTTCATGAGTGCCTGGCTGCTTGCGGTTTACGTTCCCATTGCCCATATGGTCTGGGGTCCCGGCGGCTGGTTGGGTGGTGATGGCGTGCTCGACTACGCTGGCGGCACAGTAGTGCACATCAACGCCGGTGTGGCCGGTCTCGTGGCAGCACTGGTGATGGGCAAGCGCTTGGGTTACAAAAAAGAATCCATGCCCCCGCATAATCTGGTTCTGACACTGGTGGGCGCTTCCCTGCTGTGGGTAGGTTGGTTTGGTTTCAACGCCGGTTCCGCCGGCGCTGCCAGTGACCGTGCCGGTATGGCCATGGCAGTCACCCAGATTGCCACCGCAGCAGCAGCACTGGGCTGGATGTTCGCTGAATGGATCGCCAAAGGCAAACCCACCATTCTCGGCATCAGTTCCGGTGCTGTCGCAGGCCTGGTCGCCATCACACCGGCTTCCGGCTTTGTCGGCCCCACAGGTGCGCTCGTCATCGGTATCGCAGCCGGCGTCGTGTGCTTCTGGACTGCCGTCTACATGAAGGACATGTTTGGCTACGACGACTCTCTTGATGCCTTCGGCGTACACGGCATTGGCGGCGCATTGGGCGCCATCCTGACCGGCGTGTTCGCAGTCAAGGCCATCGGCGGTACGGCAGGTGTACTGGAAGGCAACACCGCTCAACTGCTGATTCAGCTCAAAGGCGTTGCAGTCACTGTCATCTATGACGCGGTAGTCAGCTTCGTGTTGCTAAAGATTGTCGATATGTTGATGGGCTTGCGTGTCACCGAAGAGCAGGAACGCGAAGGGTTGGACATTTCCCAACACGGCGAGCAGGTGCTGTAAACCGATACCGTCCAACCGGAGCCGGCAACACCGGTTGGACGGATCTCTGTCACAAGGGGCGACCACACGGCCGCCCCTTTTTTATTTGCTTATTTGCAATCCGTCTGAAATTCAATCGGACAATTTGTGCAACGATCAAGGAATCTCTGATTGGCGTTAAAGTCGGCCTATCGACCATTGCAGCCATTTCACATAAATAGGTACAATACCGCCAAGAGGAATCTGCGAAACTTGCAAACAGTGTCGACCAATTGTGGAGCGTCAATGATCTTGGCTATCCGCAAATTTCGACCGCTTCATGCAGAACCATCTCGCATCGAGAAAACACTACTTCTATTCCCAATTTTTTGTCGAGGAATTATTGTCAACGGTGGGTCATTTGATTTCCGTCACGAACTGTTCGCGTGGGCGACGTATTTTTTTTAAGTTGACCAGCCAGTCGTTTTCCGTATCACGATAGCCAAGCGGCATCAGAAGCACACTACGCAAACCACGTTCACGCAGATTCAGAATCTTGTCCAGCGCGTCGGGGTCAAAGCCTTCCATTGGTGTGCTGTCTACCTCTTCGAAAGCGGCTGCAACCAAGGCAACGCCCAGAGCGATATATGCCTGTCTTGCCGTATGCTGAAAGTTGATTTCCGGGCCGCGCATCGGGTAGATACCCAACAGATGATTCCGGTAGCTGTCCCGACTTTCGGTTTGGATGCCACGTTCCCGATTGACATAATCGAATACTTGGTTGATTCGTTCGGCGGTATAGTCGTCCCAGGCAACAAAAACCAACAGGTGCGAGCAATCCACAATCTGTTGTTGATCGTTGGCGATGGCTTTGATGCGTTCGCGGACTTCCCGGTCGGTGATCACGATGATTTCATAAGGCTGCAGGCCGCTTGAGCTTGGCGCCAACCGGGCGGCTTCCAGAATGCGCTCGACCTTGTCTTGCGCAACAGCTTTTGCCGGATTCATTTTCTTGGTTGCGTAACGCCATTTGAGTTTCTGAATCAATTCCATGACTGGGCCCTTGGATTGTCAATATGATTGGTTATACGGTTGGGTTAATCAGCAACAAAGGGAACTCTGCGCACCTTGCGGGTGGGCATTATTCAGGCTGGCTACCCATGGATGACTTCCAGACAATCCGGATGACTGTCACTCATCTGACCTGATGTTTTGATATTATTGCGCCCTTGGGATTTGGCGAAAAACAATGCCTTGTCAGCCCGAATCAATAAATTATCGCTGGTATCCGCATCGTCCGGGAAAGTCGCCAGACCTATGCTCAAGGTTACCGACGTGTCTATGGATTCGACCAGGATTTCTTTCTGTATGGCAGACAATAATTTTTCGGCAATACTATAGCTTTCATCAGCCTGTTGTAATCCTTGCAATAGCACCACGAATTCATCTCCGCCCCAACGGGCCACAGTATCGCCGTTACATAAATTCGCTTGCAGCACTTTACTGATGGCGACCAAGAGTAAATCACCCGCCTTGTGCCCATGAGCATCATTCACTTGCTTGAAATTGTCGAGATCAATAAACAATATCGCGACCTTGAATCCGGTGTGCTGCGCCTCGCTAATGGCTTGTTCCATCCTTTCTTCAAGCAGAATCCGATTGGGCAGATTGGTTAACACATCGTGCATCGCCATGTGGGAAATACGCTTTTCCTGAAAAACCGACTCAGTCACATCTCTTAATACACCACGAATCACGGATTGTGGGCGATCTTTGCTATAGAGCATGAATTTCCCCTCTACCCAATGCTCGCTGTGATCTTCTCGCAACATACGAAATATCATTGATTTTGCTTCATTTTCTTTTAATCGGCTGAGAAGCTGTTTCAAGGCAATTCGATCGTCAACGTATATGAAATCGGTAAAAAGCTTCCCCAAACAGGGACAGGTCAATACGTTTATTTTGTCACTACCGAGCAATGCATTCCAACTCTCTGTCAGATGCACAATCCTGCCTTCAAAAGAAAGTTCGACGATAACTTCACTCAGCATATTCAACGTATCAAGGTGATCAGCATTCATTTTGCTTAAACTTTTGATCTCGTCCATTTCGCTGCGAAACCCCATTTTCTTGAGCATCTTTTCCATCAGGCAGAAACGGGTAAATCCAGACTGGAGCAAATTCAGGCTGACAAAAAATAACAAAGCAAGCCATATCAGCTTCAAGTCCGGTTTGAAGTAAAGCAGGACAACAGAAGCGGTGACAAGCCCACCCGCAAGGGAACGAATAGTCGGTTCAATATAAGGAAATTTGCGCATAAGGCAACGGTCGCAAAATCAGTTAAAAATAACAGCACATGGATTATACCCCTATTAGTAGATTTGATTCCCAAGAATACTCGTGCTGCGGTACTTCTGCATCAGATGATTGCAACCACTTGGCCTGTTATCTCTCAAACAATCAAATTATATTGGCCCAAATTGAATTTGGCTACGACCGGCAGCTATTGACACCCGATGATCATTGTACACATCAATGTAAAGGTGTGTCTGTCAGCCGGTCAGCCGTAACCGAAGTGGCAATAAAAAACCGCCACAGGAAATATCCTGCAGCGGCTTTTCGAATGGGGTGTCTGACGATGACCTACTTTGGCTGCGGCCGCTCGCAACAGCTCGCTTGACCCGGCTGCGCCGGTCAGCCTTCACCGAAGTGGCTGGTCATCAACCCCGGCAGTTTCTGTTTCCGTCC
>JAJYHV010000027.1 GCA_021790515.1 Pseudomonadota bacterium | reverse complement strand
ATAATAAAAGGGACAGCTTTTGGCTGCCCCTTTTGCTTATCGCCATTTTGTTACTGGCAAAGAACTTATTTAATCACAGCGTTCAATTCGCCTTTGGCATATTTCCCTGCCATTTTTTCCAGATCCACCGGCTTGATTTTGGCTGCTTGTCCGGCAGAGCCAAATGCTTCGTAGCGCAGTTTGCAGATTTCCTGCATGGCTTTGGTAGAGGCAAGCAGGAATTTGCGTGGATCGAATTCCGAGCGGTTTTCCGCCAGAAATTTGCGCACAGCGCCGGTAGATGCCATGCGCAAGTCGGTGTCGATGTTGACCTTGCGCACGCCATGCTTGATGCCTTCGATGATTTCTTCCACAGGGACGCCGTAGGTTTCGCCCATGTCGCCACCAAATTCGTTGATGATCTTGAGCCATTCTTGTGGCACGGAAGAAGAACCGTGCATCACCAGATGGGTGTTGGGGATACGGGCGTGAATTTCCTTGATGCGGTTGATGGCAAGAATTTCTCCCGTGGGTGGGCGGGTGAATTTATACGCGCCATGTGACGTTCCGATGGCGATAGCCAGCGCATCGACGCCAGTTTTTTTGACGAAATCCGCGGCTTCTTCCGGGTCCGTCAACAGTTGGGAGTGGTCCAGCACCCCTTCTGCACCGACGCCGTCTTCTTCGCCAGCCGTACCGGTTTCCAGCGAACCCAGACAACCCAGTTCACCTTCGACGGACACACCCACGGCATGAGCGATTTCCACGACGCGACGGGTAATGTCGACGTTGTAGTCATAGCTGGATGGCGTCTTGGCGTCTTCACGCAACGAACCATCCATCATGACGGAAGAAAAACCATCGGCAATCGAGCGCACGCAGACCGGCATGCTGGCACCATGATCCTGATGCATGACGACCGGAATGTGCGGGTAGGCTTCTACCGCGGCGGTGATGAGGTGACGCAGAAAGCTGGCGCCGGCGTATTTCCGGGCACCGGCAGATGCCTGCATGATGACAGGACTGCCGCAAGCGTCGGCAGCCTGCATGATGGCGTGCACCTGTTCCAGGTTGTTGACGTTGAATGCCGGCAGGCCGTAATTGTGCTCGGCGGCGTGATCCAGTAATTGTCGCAATGATACCAGAGCCATGGGGTTCTCCTTTGGAAGTGATGAAGTGAGTTAACGGGAAGGATGTTTGTAAGCGCCGACCTTGACGATTTTCATGGTGTTGGTGCCGCCAGACTGACCAATGGGTTCGCCAATGGTCAGTACGATGAGGTCGCCATCACGCACCGCGCCACGCCGACGCAACTCTTCTTCGGCAGCAATCAGCAATGCATCGCGGTTATGCGAATCCTGTTGAAAATTAATCGGGTAAACGCCACGATACAGCGTCGCCTTACGGCGGGTGGCGACTTCTGGTGTGAGCGCGTAAATGGGTACGGCGGTGCTGATGCGCGACATCCACAAACAGGTAGAGCCGGATTGTGTCAGCGCAGCAATGGCGCGAACATTGGACAAATGGGTGGCGGTAAAAATAGCCGCAAGCGCGACGGATTCATCTACCCGGGCGACGTCAGTATCCATGCGGTTACAGGAATATTCCGATTCGCTTTCTTTTTCTGCTTCCAGGCAGACACGGTGCATGGCGGCAATGGCTTCCACCGGGTAATAACCGGCTGCGGTTTCTGCCGACAACATGACTGCATCGGTACCATCCAGCACGGCGTTGGCCACGTCAGAGACTTCGGCGCGGGTGGGAATCGGGTTTTGAATCATCGATTCCAGCATCTGTGTGGCGGTGATGACCGGTTTGTTATACTTGCGCGCAACGCGAATAATGCGTTTTTGCAGTGCGGGAACGGCAGCATCGCCAACTTCCACACCAAGGTCACCGCGTGCCACCATCACCGCGTCAGAGGCCATGACGATTTCTTCCAGGGCGGTGACAGCTTCTGCACGTTCGATTTTGGCAACCAGCATGCCATAACCGCCTGCTTCGCGCAGCAATTGGCGGGCGAGCTCCATGTCGGCGGCTGAACGCGGAAACGACACTGCAACGTAATCGGCCTGAAAAGCGGCAGCGGTGCGGATGTCTTCCATGTCCTTTTCTGTCAGGGCGGTTGCCGAGAGGCCACCCCCCTTGCGATTGATGCCCTTGTTGTTGGACAACACGCCGCCCTGTACGACACGGCAGATAATTTCCGCGCCATGGACGTCTTCCACCCACATTTCGATGCGGCCGTCATCGAGCAACAGTGTGGCGCCCCGTTCGAGATCACTGGGAAGATCTTTATAATCCAGACCGACCCGTTCCTGATTTCCTAACGTACAGTTGGCATCCAGAATGAACGTATCGCCGACGGCAAGGGTGATTTTGCCTTCAGCAAATTTGCCGACACGGATTTTTGGTCCTTGCAGGTCGGCCAGTACTCCGATGGCACGGCCTCGGGCGCGAGCCAGCGAACGTACCAGTTCGGCGCGTTCGATATGATCCTGTGCCGAGCCGTGCGAAAAATTGAGGCGCACGACATCCAGACCGGCCTCCATCATTTTGTCGAGTATCTTGGCATCGGAAGAGGATGGGCCTAGCGTGGCGACGATTTTTGTTCTACGTATCATGGTGTTGTCCAGACAATAAGCAATCTGCGGAGAAATTCCGCGTGGTCATTTTGCAGCACGTTGTTCCAGAATCTCCACCGCAGGCAATTTTTTACCTTCCAGAAATTCGAGGAAGGCACCGCCAGCAGTGGAAATATAGGAAACCTTGTCATATATATCATACTTTTGGATGGCAGCAATGGTGTCGCCACCACCAGCCAGTGTAAATGCCTTGGTATGGGCAATTGCGTCGGCGATGGTTTTTGTGCCGGCACCAAACTGATCGAATTCAAATACACCTACCGGGCCGTTCCAGACCACGGTACCTGCCTGCATGATGATGTCAGCCAATACTTTGGCAGAATCCGGGCCGATGTCAAAAATCATGTCATCGTCCTGGACGGCATCAACAGTCTTGAGTACGGCAGGTTCGTTGGCGTCAAAGCGTTTGCCACAGACAACGTCGGTTGCCACAGGAATGCTGGCACCTCGAGCCTGCATTTTGGTTATCAGTGACTGGGCGATGGGCACGAGGTCGTTTTCATACAAGGATTTGCCAACGGATTTTCCGGTGGCGCGGATGAAGGTGTTGGCAATGCCGCCACCGACCACCAATTGGTCGACTTTGTCGGCGAGCGATTCGAGTACGGTCAGTTTGGTAGAGACTTTGGAACCGCCAACGATAGCGACCATGGGGCGTGCCGGTTTGTCGAGCGCGCGAGTCAGGGCTTCGAGTTCTTCGGCCAGCAACAGACCGGCGGCGGCCACCGGGGCAAATTTGGCGATACCATGCGTAGAGGCTTCGGCACGATGCGCTGTCCCAAAAGCATCCATGATAAATATATCGCACAGGGCGGCATATTTTTGCGCGGTAGCATCGGCATTTTTTTTCTCGCCGACATTGAAGCGAACATTTTCCAGCAGGACAACCTCGCCATCTGCGACGTTGAAGCCACCGTTCACCCAGTCCTTGATGAGCCGTACAGGACGGTCAAGTTTGGTCGCCAATACGTCAGCGACGGGTTGCAGAGAGTTCTCGGCGGAGTATTCGCCCTCGGTCGGCCGCCCCAGATGCGATGTCACCATGACCTTGGCGCCGGCTTTCAGGCAATACTCGATGGTGCGCAAGGAAGCGGTGATACGGGCATCGGAGCTTACCTTGCCGTCACTGACAGGCACGTTCATGTCAGCGCGAATGAAGACACGTTTGCCGTTGAGGGCAAGATCGGTAATGCGGATGAAAGTCATGGTAAAAGCTCCAGTAAAGTAACGGTTGAGGGTTGCTCACAAATCTGTCATGCAAGCCTCAAACGTCACGCGGGCAGCGTGAGCTGCCCGGATGAACGGATTATTGGGCGATGACACGCACCATTTCCAGCACTTTGCAGGAATAACCCCATTCGTTGTCGTACCAGGCAACGACCTTGACAAAATTGCTATCCAGCGCGATACCGGCGTCGGCATCAAACGTAGACGTACAGCTCTCGCCACGGAAGTCAGTGGATACCACTTTGTCATTGGTGTAACCCAGCACGCCTTTCATGTCGCCTTCGGAGGCCTCTTTCATGGCGGCACAAATGGCCTCGTAAGTCGTCTCCGTGTTCAGTTCGACAGTCAGATCAACCACTGAAACGTCCGAGGTCGGGACGCGGAACGACATGCCGGTGAGTTTTTTATTGAGTTCGGGAATTACCTTGCCGACTGCTTTGGCAGCACCGGTGCTGGAAGGAATGATGTTTTCCAGAATGCCACGCCCGCCACGCCAGTCTTTGTTGGAGGGGCCATCCACGGTTTTTTGCGTGGCGGTGGCGGCATGAACGGTCGTCATCAGGCCACGTTTGATGCCAAACGAGTCGTTCAGCACTTTGGCAACAGGCGCCAGGCAATTGGTGGTGCAGGACGCATTCGACACGATGTTTTGACCAATGTAGCTCTTGTGGTTCACGCCATACACGAACATGGGCGTGTCGTCTTTGGAAGGTGCCGACATGATGACTTTCCTGGCACCGGCAGCCAGGTGCATCTCGCAGGTGTCTTTGGTCAGGAACAGACCGGTCGATTCGACCACGATGTCCGCGCCGATGTCGCCCCATGCAAGCTCAGCCGGGTTTTTGATGGCGGTCAGGCGAATGGGCTTGCCGTTGACGATCAGCGTGTTCCCGTTGACGCTGACTTCGCCTTTAAAGAGACCATGCACCGAGTCGTGTTTGAGCATATAGGCCAGATAATCCGGATCCAGCAAGTCGTTGATGGCAACAACTTCGATGTCGGAAAAGTCTTTGACCGCCGCGCGAAATACCATACGGCCAATACGGCCAAATCCATTGATCCCTATTTTGATTGTCATAATTGAAGCTCCATGCCAAGTTGAAAAAACGTAAAACTACGCGCCGCCAGCGAGGGGGCGGCGCGGTCAGTCAAGGAAACGGGCGTTTACAGGACACCTTTGACGGTGTTGACGACATGGTCAACCGTAAAGCCAAAATGTTTGAACAGGTCGCTGGCCGGAGCAGATTCACCGAAGGTGTCCATACCCACGACATCGCCTTCCAGGCCAACATATTTGCGCCAGAAGTCACGCACGCCCGCTTCGACGGCAACCCGTACCACGCCTTTTGGCAATACGGACGCTTTGTAGTTTGCTGGCTGACGATCGAATACGTTGGTGGATGGCATGGATACCACGCGTGTCGCAATCCCCTCCTCGGCCAGTTTGGCCTGCGCCTTGACGGCCAGCTCGATTTCCGAACCGGTAGCGATCAGGACAGCACGGAAATTCGGCATGTCTTTCAATACGTAACCACCTTTGGTAATCTGGCTGATGGTTTCCTCGCTGCGAGCCATGAAGGGCAGATTTTGTCGGCTGAGAATGAGGCTGGTCGGGCCATTGTTGCGGGCAACGCCATGCCCCCAGGCCACGATGGTTTCCACTGTGTCGCAAGGACGCCAGACATCCATGTTGGGGATCATGCGCAAGGTGGCGGTTTGTTCAACGGGTTGGTGTGTCGGACCATCTTCACCCAAACCGATGGAGTCGTGGGTGAACACAAAAATCACCCGTTGCCGCATCAGTGCCGACATGCGCAAGGCATTGCGCGCATATTCGGAGAACATCAGGAAGGTGCCGCCAAACGGCAGGATGCCGCCGTGCAGCGCCATCCCGTTCATGATGTGCGACATGCCAAATTCGCGTACACCATAGGAAATGTAGTTGCCGGTGCTCTTGCCGTGCACACGGTGGCAACCGGTCCAGTCGGTCAGGTTGGAGCCAGTCAGATCAGCCGATCCGCCAATGAATTCGGGCAATGCGGGTACCAGAGCGTTGATGGCGATCTGTGATGCCTTGCGTGTTGCAACCGTTTCTGCTTTGGCGTTGATGCTGGCAACAGCGTGTGCCAGGAAGGCATCCCAATTGGCAGGCAATTCGCCCGCCATGCGGCGGGTGAATTCGGATGCTTCGTCCGGGTAGGCTTCAGCGTAGGCCGAGAATTTTTCGTTCCACAGGGTTTCCAGTCCCTGTCCTTTGAGGCGCGCATCCCAGCCTTCATAAATATCCGCAGGGATTTCAAATGGCGGGTAGTTCCAGCCGATGTTGGCTCGCGTGGCAGCGATTTCTGCCGCACCCAGCGCGGCACCATGCACATCGTGCGAACCTTCCTTGTTGGGCGAGCCCTTGCCAATGATGGTTTTGCAGCAGATGAGCGTCGGTTTGTCGGTGACGGCTTTGGCTGCTTGAACCGCGTTATCAACCGCCACGGCGTTGTGGCCGTCCACGCCGCTGATGACATGCCAGCCATACGCTTCGAAACGTTTGGGCGTGTCATCGGTGAACCAGCCGTCGACATGGCCGTCGATGGAAATGCCATTATCGTCCCAGAAACCGATCAGCTTGCCTAATCCCCAAGTGCCTGCCAATGCGCAAGCCTCATGGGAAATACCCTCCATCAGGCAACCATCGCCCATGAAGACGTAGGTGTGGTGGTTGATGATTTCATGGCCGGGACGGTTGAACTGTGCTGCCAGCAGTTTTTCTGCCATCGCCATGCCGACGGCATTGGTGATGCCCTGCCCCAAGGGGCCGGTCGTCGTTTCCACGCCGGGTGTATAACCGTATTCCGGATGCCCCGGTGTCTTGGAATGCAACTGACGGAACCGCTTGATCTCTTCGATGGGCAAATCGTAACCGGTCAGGTGAAGCAAGGCATAAATCAGCATCGAGCCATGGCCGTTGGACAGAACGAAACGATCTCTGTCCGGCCAGGATGGATTGGCGGGGTTGTGACGGAGGTGGTGATTCCATACCACTTCAGCAATTTCTGCCATGCCCATAGGCGCACCGGGGTGGCCACACTTGGCCTGTTCCACGGCATCCATGGCGAGTGCGCGAATCGCGTTGGCCAGTTGGTTACGAGTTGCCATATTCATTTCCTTGAGGGGTTAACAATTCCTGTCGCGACGCGGCGAAAATGCGTCAATTATCGCTGAGAGTGAGCGTTTCAGCAAGTCATTCCCGTTTTTGGAATTGTCATTCGGGTTGTCATTAGAAGGTATTGAACTGTGATCAACGCGGATCGTTCGTCAACAGCCGCATACATTTTTCCTGATTGTTCATCGAAGGGATTTTATCCTGTCCGGCCTGCAATCGTGCGGAAATGAATCCGTGGTTCCGGATTCATTCCTCTATGGGCAGCGCCGCGGCGGCCTGAACATTGTCCAGCCAGCCACACCACTCCTGAAAGACCTGTTGATCCAGCGCAGCGATGACGGAACGTTGCCAAGGGTCGTCGGCCCAGAAGTCTGTCTGGGTCAGCGTGCGGCAGTATCCACCGGCCTGCTCCAGAATGAGGCTGCCGGCAGCGTAATCCCATAATTTCTGGCCGCCATGCAGATAGGCGTCGATGCGGCCGGTGGCGACATAACACCAGTCGAGCGTACTGGCGCCAAAGTTGCGGCGGGAGGAAAAAGGCGGATGGGTGGCAACCGCGGCGGCAATCGCGGGTGGAACCCGCTTGAATTCAACGCTGGCCAGTGCATGACACAAACCACCCTGGTGGTGCGAGATGGGTAGCAGTTCGCCGTTGAGCCATGCGCCTTGTCCGCGTTCGGCGCTGAACATCTCGTCGTTGACCGGATTATAGACGACACCAAAGACACTTCGACCGTGGCGCATGTAAGCAACCGATACGGCAAAATATGGTATTCCATTGACGAAATTGGACGTGCCATCGATGGGGTCGATGCACCACAACCCGTCTTGTCCGGCTTGCCAGAGGGCGTGTTGTTCGGCCTCGGTCATTTCTTCACCCAGCACGGGGCAGTCAATCAGGCGGCGCAACTGATCGGCCAAGGCATTTTGGCACGACAAATCGGCTTCGGTGAACAGGCTGCCATCACTTTTTCGGCTGTGCGCTACCTTGAGGTAACGTGGCATGACTTCTTGTTGCGCAATGCGGCGAACGATTTTCCCTAGTTGTGTCAGCATGTCAGTCATGCAGCCATTTAATTGAACAGCCCATGCCAGGAATCTGTTCCAACGGTCCTTGCTGGGTCTGGGCAATCTGGCGCATGGCTTCAAACAGGTCACGACGCGTGCCTGCCGGGGCGGCTTCCTTGCGCGAGGCGTCGAAACGACCGCGGTATTGCAATTGGCCGGCACGGTCAAGGCCAAAAAAATCGGGGGTGCAGACCGCGTTCCATGCCCGAGCGACTGCTTGTGTGGCGTCGAGCACGTAAGGAAACGGGAATTGATGTGTCACGGCGGCCTTGACCATGTTGTCAAACGAGTCTTCCGGGTACTCGTTCGGGTCGTTGGACATAATGGCGATGCTGTTGATGCCGTGCTCGTCGCGCAGGGTGGCGCAGTCTTGAATCAGGCGCGGCAAAATGGCTTGTACATAAGGGCAATGATTGCAGATGAACATGACCAGCAAGCCGTTTTTCCCCATCGCCGAAGACAGGGAATGGCTTTTGCCATCGGTGCCAGGTAAATCGAAAGAAGGCGCCTGCCAGCCAAAATCGCAGACAGGAGTTTGCAGACTAACCACGTTTGGGCTCCCGGATAAAGTTACGTATAATGTCAGCATCATAACATGACAGCCCGATAGCGGCACAGAGAACGAGACATGGCTCCCCGCTTTTTTTTGCCGATTGGCCTGATGCCTTATACCGAGGTTGTCTTATCAGAAGCCAGCGCCCATCATGCCGCGCGGGTATTGCGGCTGGGGGTAGGCGACGCGGTCACCTTGTTTGACGGGACAGGGGTAGAGTTTGCCGGTAACATCATATTTATCGGGCGGCAAGAAGTGCGTGTCCGGCTTGCGGCGGGACGGTCTGTTTCGCGCGAGTCTCCATTGCAGGTGACGTTGATACAGGGCATTTCAAGCGGTGATCGCATGGATTATACGCTGCAAAAGGCAGTAGAGTTGGGTGTGGCGCGAATTGTGCCGGTGTTTTGCGCGCGCAGCGTGGTTCGTCTGGTTGGAGAGCGCGCACAAAAACGGCAACAGCATTGGCAACAATTGGTGGTGGCAGCATGTGAGCAATGTGGACGCAACCGTGTGCCCGAAGTCGTCCCCGCCCAACCGTTGGAATCCGCCATATCGAGCTTTGGCGAAAAACTCGGCGCGGGTTTGTGTCTGTTGCTCGATCCTTTGGCTGAGCAAGGTTTACGGGCATTGGCGTCGCCATCACAAGCCGTTTTTTTGTTGGCGGGCCCGGAAGGCGGGATGACAGATGACGAACGCAGGTTGGCTCAGCGGGCGGGATTTTTGGGTATTCGGCTGGGCGCGCGGGTGTTGCGCACGGAAACGGCGGCGTTGGCGGCCATGGCTGCCATGCAGTTGGCTTGGGGAGATTTTTGATGCGGGTTTTATTGACGGGTGGCATGGGGTTTATCGGTAGCCATACGGCAGTGGTCTTGTTGCAGGCAGGGTATCATGTGGTGCTGTTTGATAATTTGGTTAATAGCGACAGAAAAGTGCTGGACGCGATTACGCAGATTGTCGGTCGTGCGCCGGTGTTCGTGCAGGGCGATGTGCGTGATACGGCGTTGCTGGCGCGAACGATGGCTACCGAGGGTGTCGACGCGGTGATTCATTTTGCCGGTCTGAAGGCCGTGGGTGAGTCGGTGGAAAAACCCATCGAATATTATGCCAACAATGTGCAGGGGGCGATCAGCCTGCTGCAGGCCATGCAGGATACTGGTGTTTTTTCGCTGGTCTTTAGCAGCAGCGCCACGGTGTATGGTGATCCGCAATATTTGCCCATAGACGAAGCACACCCTTTGTCGGCAACCAATCCTTATGGGCGCAGCAAGTTGCAGGTCGAGGAAATTCTGGCCGACGTCGCCCGTTCCGATGCGCGTTGGCATATTGCCTGCTTGCGCTATTTCAACCCGGTGGGAGCGCATGAGTCGGGATTGATTGGCGAGAATCCGAGTGGCGTGCCAAACAATCTCATGCCGTATGTGGCGCGGGTGGCTGCCGGTGAATTATCGCAACTCAATGTGTTTGGCAATGATTATCCAACACCGGATGGCACAGGCGTGCGAGACTATATCCACGTGATGGATTTGGCGGAAGGGCATCAAAAAGCGTTGGAATACCTGCCCGATCATGCGGGTTGGCAAGCCATCAATCTGGGAACCGGACAAGGAAACAGTGTGCTGGAAATGGTGAGGGCATTTGAAGACGCCAGCGGGCATCCGGTAAAATACTGTATTGCACCGCGTCGCGCAGGAGATATTGCAACGTGCTATGCCCAGGCCGACAAGGCAGCGCAATTGCTGAACTGGAAAGCAAAACGTGGTTTACAGGAAATGTGTGACACTGCCTGGCATCATCTGCAGCAGCAAGTGGTGAAGTTGAATCCTTGATTTATCCGGCCATTTTGATCCTTCGGGAATAATTCAGCGTTCCCCAACATTCAGGCTTTGCGTGCAATATAAATAAATTCGTTATTGAGCAGGCCATAACGGGTTTCGTCCGCTTCGGGCAATCGATAAGTTTCCACATCAAAACCTGCTGCTTTTAATTTGTCACCGAAATCCATACCGTAGAAACGCAAATGATCGGTGCCGCCGTAGCATTTACGTCGAATGGCAGGATCGGTGATACTTTTGTCTTCATAGGTGGCATAGCGTGAGGTATTGATCGGGACAGAAAGCACCGCCATGCCGCCTGGTTTGAGAATTCGAAACAATTCTTTTATCGCCGCGTTATCGTCGGGGATATGTTCGAGGACGTGATGACACATCACCACATCAAAACATTCGCTCGCCAAAGTCAGCTTGGTAATGTTTTCTTGATGCATCACGTTTTTCTGGTATAAATCTGCCGTTTCATAATTGCTTTGGCCCTGCATCTTTTTCATCCAGATTTTTTCTGGTGCAAAATGAATAATACGTTTGCCGGCAAATTTGTTGCCACCATTTTCGGTTAGCCATAACCAGGTCAAGCGATGACGCTCTCGGCTCCCACAGTCTGGGCAACGTGCATCCCAACGGGTAGGGCGACCAACACTGATAAACACGCCATGATATCCGCACATGGGGCAGGTGAATTTTGGCACACCGCTTTGCGGGCGTTTGAATTGCGTGGGGTCACGCAACCATGCGGCGATGAAGCGGCGAGCGATGCGCCAGGTCAGTGGTTTGGGGGATTGGATAGTTGTCGTCATATTGGCATTCGCGTGGACAAGGCGTTAATCAGTGATTTCTTAGCTTATTTTACTGCATAATGCCAATTCAAGCTTGAGGAACAGCGCCTTGCATTTCATCCCGCCAGGCCACCGTCGCGACCATGTGGGAATAAATCAGCGGTTCCTCAGGCAAGGATACCAGTCAGCCATGCGCGTAAGTCGTCGATTTCCTGTGTGCAAATACTGTGTGCCATCGGGTAGGTCTGGCAGGATACGGCGGGTTGCGGCAGGCGGGACAAGCTGCGCTGGAAGCTGTCCAGCGGAATGATGTTGTCTGCATCGCCATGCGCCAGCCAGACTGGCGGCAAGGTGTTGGCGGGCAATAGCTCCGGCACGTAAGTGGATAGCCCTGCAATGCCGGCAAGCGGTAGATTCAGCGTTAACCCGCTGAATAGTGCCACGGCTCCGCCTTGTGAAAATCCGGCCAGTACGATACGTTGCGGCGCGATGCCGCGTGCGACTTCGCGGCTTATCCAGTCGGCAACCCGTTGCCGCGCCCGTACAAGACCAGTCCTGTCCTGTTGGAACAGAAAATTCGGGTGGCCGATGTCGTACCAGGCAGGCATTGCCTGCCCACCGTACAGGCTGATGTGCTGGATGGGGGCGTCTGGCAGAATGAAACGCCAGTCCGGGTGCGCAAGACCTTGCGCCAGCGGTAGCAAATCGTGACCATCGGCGCCCAATCCATGCAACAAAATGATGCTGGCGTTGGCGTGGGTTTGATTGCCGGATTCGAGCGGGGGCGAGGTCAACATGATGGGTGCGTGTCCTGTCTTTAATTTTTAGCCGGGGGGTGTTTGGGGCATTGAATTCATTGCTTTTGTTGTTGTGGAAACAAGGCCATGTTTTTCTGGTATTTTTTTGGTATCCGCTTTCTGTGATTGATCCGGGGTCACGGCTCACTATTCTCCAGCATTCTGACGCGATAGGCCGGGAGGTTCAGGAGGTTGGCAGGCACTTAGAACTTCAGCCCGTAATCAGAACTTTTTAAGGTAACTTGATCATTTCTGGCGTCGCTCTTGGGTTCCTCGCTTTGCAAGGCAACATAGACATAGCCGCGTTTTTCCTCAAATTTTCTATACTTCTCGGCCACCGTCACATCGGAAAGATCGCCATCGATCTGGTTAGCGTCGTCCAGGCCGTCCAACTCTTTTATGGAAAGGATGGAGGCTCCCCATTCTTTGCGATTGATGCAAGGGTCTTTGAACTGGAGCAGATAGGCGTCAAGAATTCCTCTACCGGGTGACATGATTTCCTCACTAAGGGCAGACAGATAGTCCGATTTCTTTGTCTTCTCCCACGCGATAGGGAAGTCGGCACGATGCGCCAACTCTATGTGGACGAGCAGCATCGTCTGTCCGTTGCCATCCAAGAAAGGGTGCCCATATGCGAATAGCCCCATGACCTCGCCAGGCTTTGAATTCATCACAACGATGTCCTGGCCCAGACGCAACCCATGCTCAATCGCCAAGCGCGCCGACTGGGGATGAGCAAAGAGAACATCTGCTTTCTTGACTGCGCTATTCGGTATGGTCGATGAGCGGTCTTGGCCTGCCCATGGGTAGTAATCCGAGAACAAAATCCGATGGACCGAGAGGAAGTCTCGACAGGTTGGTTTCTTGCAGGCAGCAAGATGTGCCAGCGCAGCATCAAGATTGGCCCGAAACAGGATATGTTCAAACTGCTTGATGACCTTCTGATCCTTGTCGCCACGAATATTGTGTAGATATCCCGCTGTTTCAAAGTCACCGAACGGATCAAACATGGCGTTTTTCATCGAGGTAGTGACCAAGGAGGGAAATCATCGTCGGCCCATCAATAACACCAGCTTTGCGAAGAGCCACGAGCAGGTCTTCTGTCTCGTCGGTAACCACTTCATCGTCAGCTAGGCAAGTGATCACATCGGCCAAAGCATCGCTCCCTGTTCTAACGAAGGAAACACCATGCTCCCGCGCCAGATTGGCGATGAACGGACCTACTCCAACCAATGGAATGTGGCGTAATTGCAGCATACAAACCACCTTCATCAATCATAAAACATGCTTTTAGTGTGCGCGCGCACTTCTGTTGTGTCAATCACGAAATGCTGGTTACATAAGCCGCGTCACCGTTTTCTGCTGGCATTTCCCCCGCCCTGTACGACGAGGCTTGTCGTGCTCTGGTCAATGCACCATCTGGTTCATGTCTATGATGGGCAGCATGATGGCCAAGACGATCATGAGAACAATGCCGCCCATGGTAACAATCAGCAAGGGTTCGAGCAAGCCGGTGAGCCAGTCGGTACGATGTTGTAACGACTGTTCCTGTTGCATGGCGGCGCGTTCCAGCATGGCAGCCAGTTTGCCGCTGGCTTCGCCGCTGGCGGTCAGGTTAATCAGCAGGGGCGGGAATTGTTGCGTGCTTTTCAGCGCGTGGCTTAGTGGCGATCCTTCGCTGACTCGGCGCAGGACTTGTTCAGCGGCTTTCTGCATGGGCAGGTTATTGATGACCAGCGCACTGCTGCGCAAGGCGGCAAGCAAAGGCACACCACTGCCAGTGAGAATTGCCAGCGTGCTGGCAAAACGCGCGGTATTGAGATCGCGAATCAATGAACCAAGCAGAGGAAGGCGCAACAAAAAGGCGTGCCATCGATAACGGTTGTGTTCGTTTTTCAACTGATGTCGTATCAGCCAGCCGGCGGCCACCAGCAAGATGACGTCATAGGGCAAAGTGATGCGCAGCAGGTGGCTGCTGACGATGAGCAGGCGCGTCAGCCAAGGGAGAGATTGATGGGTTTCTTGAAAAACGCTGGTGATTTGTGGCACGACATAGGTCAGCAGGCCAACGATGACCAGGCTTGCCACCAGCGTTACGGCAGCCGGGTACAAAAAAGCGAGCAGGATTTTCTGGCGCAGGTCGCCACGGGTTTCCAGATGGTCGGCAAGTCGCAGCATGACAGCGGACAGTTCGCCGGACTCTTCGCCGGCATGTACCAGTGCGCGATAGAGCGGTGAAAAAGCGCGCTCGTGCGCGGACAATGCGCGAGTCAGCGTTTGCCCGGCCAGTACGTCGGCGCGCACTTGGGACAGGATATGTTCGAGCAGCGGTTGTTCTGCCTGTTCCAGCGTGGCGGCGAGGCTGGCATCTACGTTGAGACCTGCAGCGAGCAGCGTGGAAAACTGGCGTGTAAACAGCGCCAGATCGGATGATGGCAGTCGACGGCGCCATGGCAACATATTCTGACTGGTGGCTTCACCGCTGTTCGCCATATCGAGGTGCTGGACGAACAGACCTTGTTCGCGCAGCTGTGCACGAGCGAGGCGGGCAGAGTCTGCGTTCATGATGCCGGTTTTTGTTGCGCCTTCGGCATCGATTGCCTGATACCGGAACGCCACCATCAGTCTTTGCTCACCCGCAGCACCTCTTCCAGCGACGTCATGCCGGCAGTTACCCAGCGCAACCCATCGGCGCGCAGGTTTTGCATCCCCAGCGCCAAAGCATGTTCACGCATGCGCTGCTCGCTGACGCCATCATGGATCAGGTGGCGCAAGGCGTCGTTGATGATCAGCAACTCATAAATACCGGTTCGTCCACGGTAGCCCGTGTGATCGCATTGTGGACAGCCTGTCGATGTGCAGACGTGTTCGGTTCGTAATGCCGGAAATTCGGCTTCCCAGTCACGGGTTGCTTCGGCATCAAGGGGTTGTTTGCATGCCGGACAGAGTTTGCGCACCAGTCGCTGCGCCAGCACGCCCAGCAGGCTGGACGCCAGCAGGAAAGGTTCCACACCCATGTCAATCAGGCGGGTCACGGCGCTCACCGCATCATTGGTGTGCAGCGTGGCCAACACCAGATGACCGGTCAGACTGGCTTGCACGGCAATCTGTGCGGTTTCCAGATCGCGGATTTCACCAATCATGATGACGTCTGGATCTTGGCGTAAAATTGCACGCAGCGCCTTGGCAAAGCTCATGTCGATGCGAGGGTTGACCTGTGTTTGCCCGATGCCGTCCAGATCATATTCGATAGGGTCTTCCACGGTCATGATGTTCATGCGGGTAGCATCGATGTGCGACAAGGCGGCGTACAGGGTTGTGGTTTTGCCGGAGCCGGTAGGTCCTGTGACCAGCAGAATACCGTGTGGTTGCGCAATCAGGGTATTGAGTTCCTGCAGTGTGGACTTTCCCATGCCCAGCGTAGCAAGGTCGAGCTTGCCGGTGCTTTTGTCCAGCAGGCGCAATACCACGCGTTCGCCGTGCCCGGTAGGCAGGGTGGATACCCGGACATCGACAGGTTTGCCGGCCAGTTTGAGCGCGATACGGCCATCCTGCGGCAGGCGCTTTTCGGCAATATCGAGTTGCGCCATGATTTTGATGCGGGAGACGAGGCTGGTATGCAGGGCGCGGTGCGGCTCCAGTACATCGCGCAATTCTCCGTCCAGGCGGAAACGGATGACGGCACGATGTTCGAAAATTTCCAGATGGATGTCGGAAGCGCCTTCGCGTAAAGCTTGGGTCAGCACCGTATTGATCATGCGGATGATGGGCGCATCGTCTTCGGCTTCCAGCAGGTCTTCCACGCGAGGCATGTCTTGCACCAGTTGGGACAGGTCAACGTCCTGACCCAGATCTTCGCTCAAACCGGTGGCAGCATTTTGTTGGTTCAGGTAAGTTTCCGCCAGCATCTGTTCAAATGTTGCGTCGTCCAGCAAGGTGATGACGGGGGCCATTGGCAAATGGCGGCGAACTTCGGCCAGCGTGGCGGCGCTGGCATCGTGACGCAGCTTGAGTTCCACCCGGTCGGGAGAGGGTTGGCTAAGTACCACGCCCTTCTCCTTGGCAAAGGCATACGGAATGCTGAAATCCATGTCGGTTGTCATTTGGCGGGCGCGGCGGGAAGCGGAGGCAAGGGCGTTTCTTCGATGTCAGGCAGGACAGGATCCTTGTGTAAACGAACTTTATCCTGTTCGTTGGAAATATAGTGGTAACGTCGGCTGGTCAATCCGCTATAGTCATCCTTGGTGTGCAGGATATGCGGGCGCAAAAACACCATCAGATTGGTTTTGCTGCCACTGCGACTTTTGTAGCGGAACAGGCTGCCAAGCCAAGGTAAATCGCCCAGCACGGGGACTTTGGATACGTTGTCAGACACCGAATTCTGGATAAGTCCGCCCAGAACGACAATTTGCCCGTCGTCTACCAGCACGGTGGAATCGATGGAGCGCAGATTGGTCGTCGGACCGGAGGGGTTGTTGAGCGTGGTCGGGTCGACGCTGGAGACTTCTTGGTAAATCTGTAATTTGATGGACCCACCCTCGGAAATTTGCGGTCTGATTTGCAGGGTCAGACCGACATTCGCGCGATCATATGTCTGAAATGGGGTAACTGTGGCTGTGGTGCCAGTTTGTGCGTACGAACCGGTAACCAGCGGAATGTTTTGTCCGACGATGATTTTGGCTTGCTCGTTATCCAGTGTCATCAGATCTGGCGTGGACAGGATATTGGCATTATCGATGGTTTCCAGTGCTTGCGCCAGCATGCCCAGATTGAGCACGGTACCGACGCCGGGAATATTGACTTGTCCGTGTACCAATCCTACGTTGAGCCCTTGCCCGACGTTGGTGATGTTGCTCGCTGTAGCCATAATGTTGCTGCCATTGCTGCTGTTGAAATTTGTGCCGCCAATCACTGACGACCCACTCTGGTTGACACCGTTCAGGTCTTGCCACTGAATGCCAAATTGTGCCGCTTTGTTTTCATCGATTTCCACAATCAGCGCTTCAACAAAAATTTGCGCCCGCCGTTCATCCAGCTTATCGATGACTGTACGCAGATTGTTATACACGGCTTCTGGTGCGGTGATGATGAGCGAATTGGTGGTGGAGTCCGCCTGCACGATGCCACCGGAGCCCGTTGACGTATGGTTGTTCTGGAAAGATAACGGCGTCGCGCCGCTACCTACGCTGCTGCTCCCGCTACTCCCTACGCTGCCGCTGCCACTCATTCCGCTGCTGGGTGAACCAGATGAATTCGGTGATGCGCTGGGCGGGTTGCTGGTGGTTGACCCGCTGCCTGCACCACCATTTGCCAGCGCAGAAGCGCCGGCGTTATTCAGCGCGCCATTGCTGCCAGATGCGGGGGCGTTGCCACTGATGACGGCGTTTAGTGTGTCCGCAAGTTGTCCGGCCTCGGCATTTTTGAGGTATACGACATGAATGTTGTCGGTTTCGCCCGTTGGGCGATCCAGTTGCTCAGCCACGCGCTTCAATTGCTCCAGTCTTGCCGTGTTGCCGGATTCCAGGATCACACTGTTGGTACGCGCATCGACGACCACGCTGACGCGTTGTTCAGTATCGGTTTGCGCACCGCCATTCGCGGTCTGGTTGGTCAATTTGTTCAGGATGCGCGCCACATCCAGTGCTGATGCGTGTTGCAGGGTAATCAGGCGTGTGTCGTCAACCGGCTGGTCAATGGCATCAATGATGCGGTCGATACGTTTCAGATTGTCGGCATAATCGGTAATGACCAAGGTATTGTTGCCGGGGTGGGCGCTAATCGGATTGTTGTTGCTGATGAGCGGGCGCAATACTGGCACCATTTGTGTTGCCGACTGGTATTTGAGCGCATATACCTGTGTAACCATCTCGCCCCCGGTGGCAGGGATGTTATCTATCGTGGCGCTTGCATGTGATTTGGCGTCGGCCTCCGGCAAAATATCGATGACGCCGCGAGATTCGACTGCCGCGTAACCTTGCAGGCGCAACGCGGACAGCAGAATCGGGTACACCATGGACGGTGAAACCGGTTGTGACGAAACAATGTTGATGTTGCCTTTGACGCGTGGATCAATCAGGAAATTTTTGCCGGTGATGACGCCAACGGCCTTGATGACCGATACGATATCCGTGTTGGGAAAGTTCAGCATGACGCGGTCGCTGTCTTTGGCCGCCCACGAAAAAACACTCCAGAACCCCAGCAGGGCTACGATTAATAATTTTGCACGCACGACACTCATCCCGAGAAACCCGACACAGTATACCGCGATTGGTGGCAAGGAATTTTACAGAATTATGACAATCAATAGCAAAGTTATCTTGCGAATGGCGAACGTTTGTATGGTGATGCACAGGTTTTATTCGATTTCCAAAAATCTGGCGGTTATAATGGACTCGTTGCGCCCTTGCGTATGATTACCGTGAGTCTGATGATGCCGAAGCCCCCTCCTGCTCCGTTGAAAACACCCGATGACAGCACTCATATTCTGCTGCATTCCTGCTGCGCGCCCTGCTCCAGCCCGATCATGGATGATATCCTTGCTGCCGGAATCAATTTTACGGTGCTGTTCTATAACCCGAATATTCACCCGCTGGCCGAATATATGTTGCGGAAAGAGGAAAATATTCGCTATGCCCAACAAATAGGCGTTCCTTTCATCGATCTGGATTATGACAAAGACAACTGGTTTGCTCGCGTCAAAGGTCTGGAGCATGAACCTGAGCGAGGCGAGCGCTGTACGGCATGCTTTGACATGCGGTTTGAACGTACGGCATTGTATGCCGTCGAGCATGGTTTCAGTGTGTTCAGCAGCACATTGGGTATTTCGCGCTGGAAAGACATGAACCAAATCAACGCCAGTGGCGGTCGCGCTGCCGCGCGTTATCCAAATCTGCATTATTGGGATTACAACTGGCGCAAGCAGGGCGGCAGTCAGCGCATGATTGAAAACGCCAAACGTGAGCAATTTTACCAGCAGGAGTATTGCGGTTGCGTATATTCCTTGCGCGACAGCAACCGCTATCGTCTGAGCCAAGGACGAGGAAAAATCATCCGTGGCGTAAAGTTCTATGGCAGGGATGACGTTCTGCCCCAAGATTCTCCGGGTTAGGGAAG
>JAJYHV010000014.1 GCA_021790515.1 Pseudomonadota bacterium | reverse complement strand
CTTAAGATTTCAGGACAGATTCCATGAGGGCAGGCGTTTGCATAGCGCTGCCATGCAGCGCTCATCGAGCGCAGTTCCGACTTCTTTTTGCATGATATCAATGGCTTGGGGGATGGGGATTGGGCCGCGATACGGGCGAGCGGCCGTAATGGCGTCAAAGATGTCTGCCGTGGTGATGATGCGTGTTTCCAGCGTAATTTGCTCGTCCTGTAACTGCAAAGGGTAGCCTTTTCCATCCAGACGTTCATGGTGAGCGCCCGCGATAACGGCCATTTCCTGAAAGTGGAAGATGCGTTGCAGAATTTCGGTAGTGAACGTTGCGTGACGTCGCACGGCTTCCCACTCACCTTCATCCAGTTTGCCTGGTTTGTCGAGGATGTGGTTGCTGACCCCCAGTTTTCCCACGTCGTGCAACAAGGCACCTCGCCGTAACCAGCGCCGGTGTTGATCGCTTAGTTGCATTTCTTCGGCGATACCATCGGCATATTGGCTGACCCGACGACTGTGATCGTGGGTATACGGGCTTTTGATATCGACGATGCTGGCAAACACTTCGGCAATGTGATCCAGGCGAGTTTCGTCAATCAAGACGTGGTTGGCATCTGGACACAGTGCGCTGACACGGGATTCCAGTCCGTCCGACGCCAAACCTTGCCAGAATGCTTCGTCATTGCTGAATTGTTGTACGATGGTCACGAGTTCCGGATCGAACCAATGACCGCTGCGTTGCCGGATTTCGTGCATGGCTGCATGGCGAGATCCGGTTTGGTGAAACACATCAATGACTTGTGCCAATAATGCAATGCGGGAAAACAGCGGAATGGCGGTTTGTTTCAAACCTATCGGGTGCCCTTTGCCATTCCAATGTTCGTCCAGATATTGAATGCCTGTGGATACAGCTTCACTGAAGCCGAGTTGGCGGGCGATATCGGCCCCACGTTCACAGCGGGTTTGTATGAGTTCGGTGGCCAGTGCTTCGCCTTGACGACTCAGATTCAGGATGCGATGCATTTTATCCAGCAAGTGCTCATTGGTTCCTGTGTGCTGGAAGATGAAGCGCGCCAGTTGCAGAACATTCTGGCTGTCAATGGTTTTGAAGTCTTTTTTGATCAGACGGTCATCTTCACCGTACAATTCCCACAGGCGCGCGGCATTGCTGCTGCAACCTGCATCCTTGAGCAGAATGGCGTAATACAAATCGGCAAGATTGTCGTCGTCCAAACCCAAGGTGCGACCAACATGCATGCCGATCCAGGTGCTGCGCAGGGCATGTCCCGGCGGTTGTCCTTCGGTCAGATCCAGCGCAAAGCTGATGGCGCCCACGATTTGCGCCAGTGGAGTATTAGGGAAGCGCTGATTTACTCCCACATGAGTCGATAGGGGCACACTCGTGGGCATGTGTTATCTGGCAACAGGGTTGGATTCTGTAGCAGGTTGCATTTCCTGTTCTTTGTCGGTCGCATGGTCTGCGCCGAGCATTAAATACATACCGGGTACCACAAACAGGGTAAACATGGTGCCAATGGCAAGGCCGCTGGCGATGACCAAACCCAGATTAAAACGGCTGAGTGCGCCAGCACCGTTGGCGAACAGCAAAGGCATGACACCGAGTACCATGGCTGCCGTCGTCATCAGAATGGGACGCAGGCGCAATCCGGCCGCCTTTTCGATGGCGGCGCGTTTTGACAATCCTTGGCGTTGTAAATTGTTGGCGAATTCGACAATCAAAATACCGTGTTTGGAAATCAATCCAATCAAAGTCACCAATCCGACTTCGGTATAAATATTGAGCGAAGATTGTCCGATACCCAGGTTGACAAATATCAGTGCACCGGCAATCGACATGGGGACGGAAACCAGAATAATGAATGGATCGCGGAAACTCTCAAATTGTGCCGATAGAGCAAGAAAAATGATCAGCAAGGCGAACAGGAACGTTGGTATCATGCCTCCGGACTCTTGCATGAATTGCCGCGAAGGGCCGGAATAATCGAAGCTGTAATTGGGTGGCAAGGTGCGTTGTGCCAATTGTTTCAGCGTATCGAGCGCTTCACCTTGCGAAACGGTCGGGAAATTGACCCCCTGAATCGTAGCAGTATTTTCTTGCTGGAAATGGTTGATGGTTTCCGGTTCGGTGTGGTTTTCCAGATGGGCGACACTCGATAGCGATACCATGCTGCCGTTGGCGCTGCGCAGGTAATATTGCTTCAGGTCGGTGGTATTCAGTCGAAAGTGTTGCTGTACTTGCGGGATGACTTTATAAGATCGTCCGGCGATTTCAAAGTAGTTGACATAATTGCCGCCCAGCATGGCGGACAGAGCTGAGCCGATGTCCTGCATGTTCAGACCCAATTGTGCGGCTTTGTCCCGATCGATGACGACAGTGGTTTGTGGCAGGTCGATACGCAGATCCGATTGCAAGAAGATAAATTTGCCGGTTTTTTGTGCGTCTTGCAAAAATTTCTCTGATACATCATATAGATTGGAGAACGGTTCTGTTGTGGTAAGGACGAATTGCACCGGAAATCCGCGAGCGCCGGGCAAAGGAGGTGGTTGAAACACGGCATTTTGTGACCCGGCGATATGGGCGATTTCTTGCTGGATGACGGGTTGCAGCGTATTGCTGTTTGTTTTGCGTTTATCCCAGGGTTTCAGCACCATGCCGCTAATGACTTGTGTTGGCATATCCATTTGGAACACATGAGCGGTCTCTGAATGCTGCTGGAAAATCCGGGTGATGGCAGCGGCATTCATTTCACGTTGTTGCAAGGTGGCGTCGGGCGCATTGAATGACATGGCAATCAATACACCCTGATCTTCCTGCGGAGCCAATTCACTCTTTGATGTGCTATAGAGAAAGTAGATACCTGCCAGCATACAGGCAGCAAAAACTGCGATGACCGGCAAGTGGTTCAATACGCTGTCCAGACGCCGTTCGTACGCGCGATCAAGCCGGGAGAACTGATGGTCCAGCCATAAAACCAGGTGGTCAGACCAGTTGTTGCTGTTTTGTTGCGGGGCATGCAGCAGGCGTGAGCACATCATGGGAGAAAGCGTCAAGGCAATGATGGCGGACAAAGTAACGGATGCTACCAGCGTAAAAGCAAATTCCGTGAACAATGCGCCGGTCAACCCGCCCATAAAGCCAATAGGGATGTAAACTGCGATCAGGACAATGGTCATGGCGATGATCGGGTTGGCGAGTTCGCGGGCGGCAATTACCCCTGCGTCGATGGGTGCCAGACCTTCTTCGAGATGGCGGCTGACATTTTCGACTACAATAATGGCATCGTCCACCACCAGTCCGATGGCCAGCACCAGCGAGAGCAAAGTGAGCAGATTGATGGAATAGCCCAGCGCCAGCATGATGGTGAAGGTGCCGATCAGCGACAGGGGAATGGTAACAATGGGGATAAGCACTGCGCGTGGCGAACCCAGGAAAACGAATACTACCAATGTGACCACGGCACCGGCTTCGAGCAGGGTTTTGATAACTTCTCGAATAGAAGCATTGACGAATTGTGTGGAGTCATACACCACTTTGGCTTTGAGACCAGTGGGCAGTTGAGCCTGGACGTCAGGCAATGCCTGATTGACGCGTTTGATAACATCGAGCAGATTAGCGCTTGGTGCTACCTGAATGCCGACATAGACGGCTTTTCGGCCGTCGAATGCCACGCTGCTGTCATAATCTTCTGACCCCAGGCTGACGTGGGCGACATCGCCCAACCGCACGACGGAATCGCCTTGTTGCTTGAGAATGATTTGTTTGAATTGTTCGGGTGAATGTAAATCGGTGGAGGCGTTGAGGTTGATTTGTATCATCTGCCCACGTGTCTGTCCGTTGGATGACAGAAAATTATCTGCTGCCAGTGTGTTCCAGACGTCGGTGGCTGTCAGACCAAATGCGGCCAGTTTCTGCGGGTTAAGCCAGGCACGCAGAGCAAAATTTTTGGCGCCGAGCAATTCGGCCATTTGTACGCCATCAATGGATTGTAATTTGGGTTGTACGGCACGAATCAGATAATCGGTGACCTGATTGGATTGCAAGGTGTCGCTGTAAAAACCAATGTACATGGCGTCGATGGTTTGACCAATGCTGACACTCAACACGGGTTTCTGTGCTTGTGGCGGTAATTGATTCAACACTGAGTTGACTTTGGTGTTGATTTCGGTCATCGCTTTGTCAGGATCATAATTGAGGCGCAGGTTGGCCGTGATGGTGCTACTGCCCTGAACGCTGCTGGACGTCATGTAGTCGATGCCGTTGGCCTGTGCCACAGCACTTTCCAGTGGCGTTGTGATGAAACTGGCGACCAGATTGGCATCGGCACCCGGATAGGCAGTAGTGATGGTAACGACTGCATTCTGGGTAAAAGGAAATTGCAGTACGGGCAACAGGTTAATCGACCGCAATCCCAGAACGAGAATGATCAGGCTGATAACCGTGGCAAGAACCGGACGATGGATGAAGATGTCGGTAAATTTTTGACTGGTCGTTTTTGGCGTGTTCATTCGTCACCCACTTCAGGATGCGGGTCATTCAGAGGCTGGATGCTGTTGTTGATAAAGACCGGCGCGCCATTGTGCAACTTGAGTTGGCCGCTGGTGACAATGGTTTCACCGGGTTCAACGCCATGCAACACAGCCACCTGGTCCCCACGGGTAGCACCGGTGATGACGACGCGTTGCTCGACGATCAGTTTTGGTTTGCCGTTTGCGTCGTGACCTTTGTCGTGTACCACGAAAACGGTGCTGCCGTAAGGATTGTAAGCAATGGCCGTGGCAGGCAGGGTGATGTATTGATGGTTGATACCGCGGTGAATGTGCAACACCATGAACAAGTTGGGCAGTAGGCGTCCGTCCGGATTGGGAATGCTGGCACGTACCTTGATGTTGCGCGTGCTGCTGTCTACCTGCGGCTCGATGGCGCGAATGGTGCCGGTCAGTTTTTTACCGGGAAGAGCATCGGTTTCTGCATCAACCACATCGCCGACGTGAACGCTGGATAAAGCGGTTTGTGGTACATCGAAATCGACATACATCGGATCCATTTGTTGCAGGCTGACAACGGTTGCCCCGGGTGCCAGGTATTGACCCAAATCTACTTGACGGATACCCAATTTGCCGGTAAACGGAGCGCGTATCATTTTTTGTGCGATGGTCGCCTGTTGCATGGCAATTTGAGCTTTGGCGCTTTGCAACGCTTGAGCGTCGCTGTCTACCGTCGATTGACTGACGGCCTGGATTTTAAGTTGTGCTGTGTCGCGGTCATAGTTGATTTGCGCCAGTTTTTCATTGGCTTGCAATTGCTTCAGTTGTGCGGTCAAAGGCGCGGTGTTTAATGTCAGGAGCAGACTGTTAACAGCAATTTTTTCACCGGAATGAAAATGGATACCGGTAATCAGTCCGCCGGATTCAGTGGTGAGATTGGTGCTGCGACTGGCATGCAGGCTGCCGTTGGCATCCAGAAAAATATGCCATGTCTGCTTGTTGGCAGTGGTGACAGAAACAGCTTGAGGTGGTATGCCTTGGCTGCTGATTATTTTGACGATCATTTTGTTGCGAAACTGTTGGAAGCCATAAATGCCGCCGAACAGGATGCCAACAGCCACCAGCATGATCAACATGGGTTTGGTTGAACTTTTACTCATAAAGAATGCTCCGCATGCAAATGCATATAGATTGACAAACGTTGTGTACGGTTGTCGAAATCAAAAGAAAGACGGGTGTTTACCCATGCACCACCCATGGCCTGATACAGTGCTACAGTGTCGGTCAGGCGTTGCGCTTGCGCTGCGATCAGGTTGATGCGGGATTGCTGAGCCTGCTGTTGGCTGATGAGCCATTGCAGATAACTGGCGCTGCCAAGATGAAATTGTTGTGTTGTCAGATCGAGCGATTGTTGTGCGGTATCATTGGCCGCTGTTTGTGCCGCCAGCGTTTGCGCGTCATTGTCGAGCGCGCGCAGGCTGTCAGCGACATTGCGAAATGCCTGCAATACCGTTTGCTGGTAATTGGCATCCACGGCGCGCAAATTGGCTTTTGCTGCCTCGACGCCTGCTTTGAGGCCGCCATTGAACAAGGGCTGGCTTAACTGCCCCGCGAGTGACCAGATAGAAGATGCGGGATTGAATAATGCACCCTGAGTCAGCGACTCTTGTCCCACGCTGGCAGAAAGGTTGATTTGCGGGTACAGATTGGCGACGGCAACGCCGTATTGCGCATTGGCAGCATGGAGCATGGCTTCGGCCGCCTGAATGTCCGGGCGGGTACGTACCAGTCTTGACGGGATAACCATGGGAAGTCGGGCCGGCAAGCGGAAATCGTTCAGACTGAATTGCGGCAAGTCAGTGGCGGGAGTCTTGCCCAGCAGACTGGCCAGCAAATGATTGGTTTGTTGCAGGCGTTCCTGCAAAGCGGGCAAGCCGGCCTGAGTCTGTTCCAATTGTGCTTTTAATGACAGGACATCGGACAGCGCAATCGCTCCCATGTGCTGGCGTTGTTCTGCGAGGGCAAGGTTTTTCTGTTGCAAGGCAATAATCTGCTGCGTGGCGTCGATTTGTGCGCTGAGGGCAGCTTGGGTCATTACCGCTGTGGCGATATTTCCTGCCAAAGTAAGCTGCGCGGCGCGCAACTCCTGTTGCTGGTAATCAGACTGTGCGGCCAGGGATTCAAGGGCGCGTTTGTTGGCGCCAAACAGGTCAAACTGGTAACTGACCGCGACGTTGGCATTGTACAGGTTGAAAATGTTGGTGCCATTTTGACCAAAAAAGGCGTCATTGAACGCTTGTCGCTCTGCGCCAAGTCCCAGACTTGCTTTGGGATACAAGGTGGATCCTGCTTGTGCCGCCCAGGTTTGCCGGGCTTCTTCCAGCGTGGCGCGCGCTGCCGTGATGCTGGGGTTGACTGCCAATGCTTCGTCGATCAGATGGTCAAGTTGCGGCGAGTGAAAACTTTTCCACCATTCATCATTGTTTGCCAGTTGACCACCAAAGGTTTGCGAGGTGCCCAGCAAGGTCTTGCTGGCGGGGGTGGTGACCGGCAAAGGCCGATTGGTATATCCGGATACGGCAGGTGCTTTTGGCGCATGGAAATCGGGGCCAACCGCACAGGCAGACAGCAGAAATGCCGTCAAAATGGGTAGCTTCCGTGGCAGATTCATTCGCGGCCTCTTTTCAGGGAGTGTCATGAGCGGGGTGATCGTCATGGGTATGTTTCGGCAGAGCGTCCAGCAAAAGCGTCAGTTTGTCGATCAGGCGATGTTCCAGTTGTTCGAACAGGTCTTTTTCGGCCGCGCTGAAATCTTGCCAGATCGTTTCGTACAATTCCCATTGCAGGGGAATGATCGACTCGACCAGTTGAATGCCTGCCGGCGTCAGGGTCAGAATGATTTTGCGTCGATCGGTTTCGCATCCTTGTCGGTTGACCCATCCTCGTTCTACCATTTCATCGGCCAGTCGCGTCACATTGGTGCGTGAAGAAACGATGACATGGCTCAAATCGCTGGGGTAGATATAGTTTTCCGGGCTGGAATACAGCATCACCAGCGCGACCCAGATCGTGTCGTTGATGCCATAAGGCAACAGATTGTGGTTCATCAATTCATTGAGTTTCTTATAAATCATGAATTGCATACGTGACAACATGATGGCCTGACGCGGTTGGGCGATATTCAGGCGCTTGCCGACGGTGTCCATTCGTTGTTCAAATTCAGCAGTGCAGCTGGAAGCCATAATTAATCATCAAATTTTTATATAATAACGTTGTAAATAGTAACATCGTAAATTATTTGCTGTCAATCGTTACCCTGATTATCATCATCCTTGTTATCTTGTTTTTATCTTGGACAAAGGCCTCGCGGTCAGCGCTTTTTGATCGGTATTTTTGGTGCCGTGCCTGAACCCGGATATAATGTCGTATCCGGATTTTTTGTGAATCATCGTGAGCGAAATTCATCACCATCACCACCACGGGCATCACCACGAACATGGCATGGAGGATTTGTCGCATCCTTCTGTTTTCATGCTGGCGATTGCGCTGAATCTATTGTTTGTCATTGTAGAAATCGTATTTGGTTTGCGCGCCGATTCGCTTGCCTTGCTGGCCGACGCCGGACACAATTTTGGCGATGTTATCGGACTTTTTGCTTCTCTGGCAGCGTTGTTGCTGGCCCGGAGACAACCAACACCACGCTATACCTATGGCCTGCGTAGCGCGACCATTCTGGCGGCGTTGGCCAACACACTGTTATTACTGGTTGCTGTGTTTGTGATTGCCTGGGAAGCCGTACAAAGATTGAATGCACCACCTTCGGTTGATGGTCTGCTGGTCAGCGCGGTTGCCGGTTTTGGCGTCATCGTCAATACGGGGACAGCACTGCTGCTGATGCGAGGGCGTGGGCACGACATCAATCGTCAGGGCGCTTTTGTGCACATGGTGGGCGATGCACTGATTGCCTTGGGCGTTGTCGTGGGTGGCTTGCTGGTGTGGTACACAGGATGGTCATGGCTCGATCCGGCCATCAGCCTCGCCATTTCAGCCATGATACTCGTTGGCGCCTGGCACCTGTTCCGTGCTTCGTTTCAGCTTGCCTTGCATGCGGTCCCGGAAAGTGTCGATACCACGGCCATCCTGGCTTATTTGACGAGCCTGCCAAACGTCGCTGCCGTACACGATTTGCACGTTTGGGGCATGAGCACGACCGAAAATGCGCTCACAGCCCATCTGGTGACACCGGCAGGTCATCCTGGTGATGTTTTTCTGCATGACGTGGCAGAAGAGCTTGAACATCATTTTCACATCCATCACGCGACCTTGCAAATCGAACTGAATAATGTAGCGCACGCTTGCCCACTGGTGGATGAGAAAGCAGCCTGAAGTCATGGCTGATGCAGCAGGACAAGCTTGAAGACAGATAATCTTGTTGACCGGGCATTGCCGCCAAATTCTCTTGACAGCTTCAGCCTAAAACAGAGATAATCTCGCGCTTCGCAGCATTCAGTCAACAGCGCCAACGGTTCGGTCACGTCGCGCAACAGGTGCTGTGGGCAGATATGCAGTGAAATGTAGCAGCGAAATAACAAGCACGCGTTTGCGTAGTGTCATCGCGTGTTTTTATCGCATGGTGATGTAGCTCAGACGGTTAGAGCGATGGATTCATAACCCATAGGTCGGCAGTTCGATTCTGCCCATCACCACCAAAGACGAAAACACGCTGTCTCAGCGTGTTTTTTTCGTCTCGAACCGTCTCAAATTGTCTCGTAATTCCGATAGCAATTAGGTCACCGGCCTTTAGGCCGGTGGATGTTTGGTCAGGGAGGGGTGTGCATCCCATCCCTGACCGCGCCTTTAAAACCTCGCCGTTCAGGGCGAGGTTCGGCGCTCCTTCCGGACTGAAGGCCGGGGTTTTAAACCAGCAAGAAAACAGGATAACAGAACCAAGTTTCTGGATCAGCGCCGCGACATAATGCAGGCGTGGGCGGATTGGCTGGATAAGCTCCAAAAATTTGATGTATAATCAAGCAATCTTCGTGAGAATCCCTTGGTCATGGGATGTTTAGGGAATCAAATCATGACTATTAACGCCAAAATCGACAGGGATACAGAACGCGCTGCCCGCGCCTTCATATTGAAAGTGACAGGGCAGTATGACTATGCCGGCGCCATCTTGTTCGGCAGTCGTGCGCGTCATGCCAATCGTCCTGATAGCGATGCCGATATTGCGGTATTGCTGCACGGCGAGCATGGCAAATTCATCGATGTGAAGCTGGCCATGGCCGATATTGCCTACGATGTGCTTCTGGAAACCGGCATTCGCATTCAGCCATTGCCGATATGGGAAGATGAATGGCAGCATCCGGAGTCTTATTCCAATCCGATTCTGCTTCGCAATATAGATCGTGAAGGAATCCGCCTGTGAATGCGCAGGAATTGATGACTAAAGCAGGGCGTGCCGCCACCTCTGCCAGTCTGCTTCTCGAAACCGGAGACATGGAAGGTGCCTGTGATCGCGCGTATTATGCCATGTTTAATGCCGCTCGCGCCGCCCTGATTGCGTCCGGATCACAAGCCCCGGAAGATGTTGCCAGATCCCACAACGGACTGATCTCGGCATTCAGCCTTCACTTGGTTAAGACTGCGATGGTTCCGGCAGCCTTCACTTGGTTAAGACTGCGATGGTTCCGGTAGAATATGGGCGGACACTCAACAAGGTTGAGGAAATGCGCCTGATCGCCGATTACAAAGGCGACCCGATTGAGCCTGATAAAGCTGAATGGGCTGTCAATCAGGCTCAAGATTTCGTACAGGCGATGCGCACCATGTTCGTGCCTGATGTCGGCAATAATGTTCGCGTCAGGTAGTGTTTTTGCGATGCCGTTTAACAAACGAGGAATTTCATAAAGAAAAAGCCGGTAATTTTCATTAAGGAACCATACATGGACGCCCACATTTGCCAAGCTTTCAATCAATAATTTTGGGAAGGTAAAGATTGCGGCCATACATCCGGATTTTGTGTGAGGTATATTTACCCCTATCCCTGATGGAATTCGCCGAACAGCTCCTGATCACTATAATCGTGCTTTACGCGCTGTGGTTCCTGAAGGTTTTGCTGCTCGCGGTCTGACCTGTCTCGCCATCATTTCATGATTGCCTGTGCAATCGGTGGTGTTGTTCCTTTCTTTACGCGTTCATTTTCCGGGTGTTACTCAACCGACCTGATTACGTTTCGGTAGCTGTTGCTACCGAAACGTAATCAGGTCGGAACATTCTGTCTTTTGCCAGCAGTGCCCAGATAATTCGGGCATTCTTGTTTGCCAAGGCGACAGCCGCCACATTTTTGTTACGCCTGCTCATCAAACTCATTAACCAGCCATCCGGCTTTGCCTTGTTTTCCGCAAATCGGATGACAGCTCGCGCTCCATGAATCAACAGCGTGCGCAGATACACATCGCCTCGTTTGCTGATTCCAAGCAATTTCTGCTTGCCACCGCTGGAATTCTGTTTGGGCACCAACCCTATCCAGGCCGCCAATTGACGGCCATTCTTGAATTCCCTCGCATCGCCTACTGACGCCACGATGGCGCTCGCCGTAATGGGCCCAATTCCAGGGATATCCGCCAGTTTCTCGCTGGCCGCATTTTCACTGTGCCACCGTTGAATCTGTACCTCAAGTTCATTGACTCGACGATTCATTTCTTTGAGATTTTCCGTCAATCGACCCAACAACTGGCGTATCGTGCCAGGCAATCCGTTGTCGGCATCCTCCAGAATTTCGGGTATCCGCTTGACAATGGCATTGATCCCTTTTGGAATCACCATGCCAAATTCAGAAAGCAAACCTCTGATTTGATTGCCTTGTGCCGTTCGGGTTTTTATAAAACCCTGTCTCGCTCGATGTATCGACAGGATCGCCTGCTGCTCAACCGTTTTCGCAGAAACAAATCGCATGCTCGGTCTGGTTACCGCTTCACAGATTGCAGCCGCATCCGCCGCATCGTTTTTGTTCGTCTTCACGTAGGGCTTCACGAATTGCAGTGCCATCAGCTTGACAGTATGACCAAACCCTTCCAGCTTCCTCGCCCAGTAATGCGCGCCGCCACAGGCTTCCATTCCAATCAGGCAAGGTTGCAGCTTCGCAAAAAAACTGGCCATGTCCTTCCGTTTCACCTGCTTGCGCAACACAACGTTACCTCGCTCATCCTCACCATGAATCTGGAATACTTCTTTTGCCAAATCAACCCCAATTGTTGTAATCTTCATCCCGGACGCCCCTTTCCGTTTCGTGGTTTATACAAACTCACACTTTGGCACTTCGATGCCGTTTAGGGAAGTGGGCGTCCATACCATTACTGATTTGCTCATCATGAGAGAATGAATCAGTAGTTCCCTAATTGCGCCCAGCCATTACTCCGCCATCGACATCCAAAATTGCGCCGGTCACCCAACTGGCATCGTCACTGAGCAGGAAGACGATGGCTTTTGCAACATCCTCAGGCGTGCCAATCCGACCAATCGGATGAAAGCTGTTGAATGTGGCAAGTGTTTCGTCAATTTTTTCCGGATCGATGAATGCTTCATAAATTGGTGTTTTGACCACGGCTGGTGAAACCGCGTTTACCCGGATGTTGTGGTCGGCCAGCTCCATCGCCATGTGTTGCGTGAGCGCGTGCAATCCGGCTTTCGCCATCGAATAGGCGGAGGAAGGCGTTGCCTTGATGGCTTGTTTTGCCCACATTGATCCGATATGCACGATTGAGCCGCCGCCGTTCGCCACCATGTTTTTTGCCACGGCCTGCGAAATGAAAAAGACGGAGCGGTTCAGATTCAGATAGACGTCATAGTCCTCACGGGTGTGATCGAGGAATGGCGTGGGCTTGAAGCGGCCCGCCGCGTTCACCAGATATTTGATGTGACAGCCATGATTTCCGGCAAAAGCGACAACGCGCTGCACGTCGCTCGGCTCATACAGGTTGGCCTGGAGGATTTCAACGTCGCCAAACGCAGAAAGCTCATGTTTTGCCATGTTCAGTTTTTCCGGCGTGTTGCCCACAATCATGGTTTTGATGCCACGCTCCATCAAGAGCCTGGCGGTGGCAAAGCCCATGCCGCTCGATCCGCCCACAATCAGGGCCAGAGGTTGGGTTTTATTTTCCATAAGAATATCCGAAGTAGTTGCGGGAAGGGACAGTTTAGGCGATGCTATTACCTGCTGAAAAGCGGGTACAAACTGGTACACCACTTACTTATTGGTGCATATTGATGAGCGGTAAAGATAAATTATTTTCCAGAAAATCCGCCCCCGAACGGAGCGCGCGCATGGTCGAAGCCATCTTTGGCTGCAAATGGTCGCTTACCGTCTACCAGCTCCTTGCAAGCGGTATCAAGCGGCCGGGCGAGATGGTTCGCAGCGTCGAGGGCTTGACGACAAAAGTGCTCAACGAATGCCTGCGCAAAAACATGGAATTCGGCATCATTGAACGCGTCGCCTACGACGAAGTCCCGCCGCGCGTTGAGTATGTGGTTACGCCGTTTGGCGCGAAATTCATCCGTATTCTGGATGAACTGGAAAAGCTTCAGCGTGAGATAGCAAGTGAAATATAACAACGCCGTCAACGCGGACAGCCAAAGGCACAGCCAAAGGCACAGTCAAAGGCGTCGTTCCTTCGTTCCACCGGACAAATTTTGCTCGTTACCAACGGCACGGTTGCGGTCCAATCGGGTGCTCGCGTATCTGCACAGTCTGGGTCAAAGTCCAGACTACGACCACTGCGCCGCGTGCGCAATCTTCCTGGTTTGACCTGCTTTGTTCCTCATCATGGCGGAATAATCAGTGGTCTTGTAACAATGGTTCGACCAGTTGTTGCAATTTGGCGTAATATACCTGCCCGCTGACTTTGTCGCGGACAATGCCCTGCCGGTCGATGATAAATGATGTGGGCAGTTGGTCAATACCGCCAAATGCCTGCTCTACCGATGTGTCTGCCATGGCGGCGGGGACATCGTCTTGATGGTCGTGCAGGTATTTGGTTGCCAGATTCGGGTTGTCGTCCATGGACAGGGTGATGACGGTGAAGCCACGTGCGCGGTAATCGCGGTAGAATGTGGTAATTTGCGGCATCTCGTGCAGGCAGTACGGGCACCAGCTGGCCCAAAAGTTGACCAGCACCACTTTTCCGCGCAGGCTGGAAAAAGATAAGGGCTGACCGTTGAGTTGCCAGACGGTGAGATCGGGTAATGGCTGGTTGGGGTGGCTGGTCGGCGCTGGCGGACGGAACCAGACGTACACGATTGCCAGCAGCAACAAGGCGGTCAGCGGGCTGGGCAGCCAGCGTTGCAGGCGGGGATGCCGTAAAAAAAATGCTTTCATGAAAGGGGCACCGATTGTTGTGGATTAAAGCCTTGCATATTTCCTTTGTGGTGAGCTGGTTTGCCGGTCTGTTTTATTTGCCGCGTTTGTTCGTTAATCACGCCATGGTAAAGGATGCCATGACGATAGCGCAACTGAAACTGATGGAACGAAAACTATATCGGTTTATGACGCCGTTGGGTGTGTTGGCGTTGGTTTTTGGCAGCTGGTTGTGGTTGGGGTATGGATTTTCTGGTCTGTGGTTGCAGATAAAGTTGGCGTTGGTTGGTGTGTTGGTGGTTTATCATCTGTACTGTGGTCATCTGGTGGATGTGTTTGCGCGGGATGCCAACACGCACAGCCATGTTTTTTATCGTTGGTTTAATGAGATGCCGGTGATTATTTTGTTTTTGGTGGTGTTTTTGGTGGTGTTAAAGCCCGGGAGTCTGTAATGCAGAAAACAGAGCAGTTTTTTGCGACCTGTCCCCGTGGACTGGAAGCGTTGCTGGCGGATGAGTTGCGCGGTTTGGGCGCTGAAGCCATCGAGCCGGTACAGGGTGGTGTGGGTTTTGCCGGCCCGTTTGAGTTGTGTTACCGGGTGAATTTGCATACACGTTTGGCCAGCCGGGTGTTGTGGCGCGTCGGTGGCGGAGAATATTTCGACGAAGAAGATGTGTATCATGGGACACTGTCGATTGACTGGCCGAAGTTTTTTGCGCTGCAGCGTACCATTATGGTGAAGGTGACCGCGCAACGCTCTCCTTTGAAAAGTCTGGAATATGTGACGTTAAAAATCAAGGATGCGGTCTGTGACCGGTTCCGGGAAGTGACGGGTGAGCGGCCCAGCGTCGATACCCGTGAACCGGAGGTGCGCATTCATGCCTATTTGACGGCTGACATGTGTACGCTGTATCTCGATACCTCGGGGCAGGCGTTGTTCAAACGCGGATTACGCAAACAGGCCGGTCTTGCACCATTGAATGAAAATCTGGCGGCAGGCATGATTTTGTTGTCAGGCTGGCAACCGGGTGAGCCGTTTTTTGACCCGATGTGCGGTAGCGGTACGCTGCTCATGGAAGCTGCCTTGATGGCGCTCAACATTGCACCGGGCAGCGGCCGTGATTTCGGTTTTGAACGGTTGTTGTGTTTTGATGCCTTGCAGTGGCAAACCTTGCGGGAGGAAGCGCGTGCGCAGCAACTCGCGCCGACACCGCAGCCGATTTTCGGGCGCGACCTGTTCGGCAGTTCGTTGGATGACGCGCGCGCCAATATTGTGGCGGCAGGTCTGGAAGGTGTGGTTGAACTCAAGCAGGGCAACGTGCTGGAAGTGCCGGCGCCGGCTCTGACGGGGGTCATCGTGACCAACCCGCCGTATGGCGTGCGTATTGGTGAGCAGAGTGAGCTGGCGGCATTTTATCCCCGGTTGGGCGATTGGCTCAAGCGGCGTTGTGCCGGTTGGCGGGCTTACATTTTGTCGGCCGACATGGCCTTGCCGAAACTGATCCGGCTGCATGCCAGCCGCCGCACACCGTTATTCAACGGCGCGCTGGAATGCCGGTTGTTTGAGTATCGCATGGTGACCGGATCGGCGCGCGATTGATCGGGTTTGAGTGGTGAACTTACCTCACCCATGTTTTCAAGCTGTGAAAGTCGGGTCAAAGAAAGTCGGGTCAAAGAATGTTCAAATGCCCTGTGCCCGACATCACATCGCGGTCGCGCGCTTCCTGTCCCTGCAGTTTGATGCGCAGGCGCAAATCGTTGACCGAATCGGCATTGCGCAGGGCATCTTCGTAGGTAATCAGTCCCGCTTCGTACAGGTCGAACAGCGATTGGTCGAAGGTCTGCATGCCGTTTTCACGCGAGCGACTCATGACTTCCTTGATATCACCAATTTGGCCTTTGAAAATCAGGTCGGCAACCAGTGGGGAATTGAGCAGAATTTCGATAGCGGCGATGCGACCGGTGCTGCCTTTTTTGGCAATCAGGCGTTGGGAAATAAAAGCGCGCAGATTGAGTGACAGATCCATCAGCAATTGTTGGCGCGCGTCTTCCGGAAAGAAGTTGATGATGCGATCGATGGCCTGATTGGTCGAATTGGCGTGCAGGGTGGTCAGGCACAAGTGGCCGGTTTCAGCAAAAGTGACGGCGTATTCCATGGTTTCGCGGTCGCGGATTTCGCCAATCAGAATGACGTCCGGTGCCTGGCGCAAGGTGTTTTTGAGCGCGCTGAACCAGTCGTCGGTATCGATGCCGATTTCGCGTTGGGTGATGATGGATTTTTTGTGCTCGTGAACGAATTCAACCGGGTCTTCGACGGTGATGATGTGATCCTGTGCGTATTCGTTGCGGTGCCCAACCATGGCCGCCAGAGAGGTCGACTTGCCGGAACCTGTGCCACCGACGAAGATGACCAGTCCGCGCTTGGTCATGGCGATGTCTTTCAGAATGGGCGGCAGGTTGAGTTCTTCAAATTTCGGGATTTTGGTCGTGATGGTGCGCAATACCAGGCCAATACGGCCCTGTTGCACAAAGGCGTTGACCCGAAAACGGCCAATTTCGACTGGTGCAATGGCGAAGTTGGCTTCATGATGACGTTCAAAATCGTTCCACTGCCGTTCGGTCATGATGGCCTTGGCAAATTCTCGTGTGTGGGTCGGCGTTAGCGTCTGGTTGGTGACAGGAGCAATCTTGCCGTCCACCTTGACAGCCGGTGGAAAGCCGGCCGTGATGAACAGATCGGAGGCGCGCCGGCTCAGCATCAGCCGTAGTAAATCATGTAATGTTGCGAGGGCATCCATGGCTTATCCTATGATGGCGTCTTTGTTGGCGGCGCGAGTGCGGGCTTCATTCAGCGCAATCTGGTTGCGGCGGACCAGATCCTGCAGGCATTGGTCGAGTGTTTGCATGCCGACGTTCTGCCCGGTCTGAATGGCAGAATACATCTGGGCGATTTTGTTTTCGCGAATCAGGTTACGAATGGCGGGGGTGCCAATCATGATTTCGTGTGCAGCAATCCGGCCCGTTCCATCTTTGGTTTTAAGCAATGTTTGCGAGATGATGGCGCGGATGGACTCGGACAGCATGGAACGCACCATTTCCTTTTCGGCAGCCGGAAAAACGTCCACGATACGGTCGATGGTCTTGGCGGCTGAACTGGTGTGCAATGTGCCAAAGACCAGGTGACCGGTTTCGGCAGCAGTCAGCGCAAGCCGGATGGTTTCCAGGTCTCGCATTTCACCAATCAGAATCACATCCGGGTCTTCACGCAAGGCTGAGCGGAGTGCATTGGAGAACGAATGGGTGTGTGGGCCGACTTCACGTTGGTTGATGACGCATTTTTTGCTCTGGTGCAAAAATTCAATCGGATCTTCAACAGTCAGGATATGACCATATTCCGACTCGTTGACGAAGTCAATCATTGCCGCCAGCGTGGTTGATTTGCCAGATCCGGTCGGGCCGGTGACCAGCACCAGCCCACGAGGCTGGATGGAGATTTCCTTGAAGATTTTTGGTGCGTTCAGGTCTTCGAGTGTCAGTACTTTGCTGGGAATGGTACGAAAAACGGCACCAGCGCCACGGTTTTGGTTGAAAGCGTTGACACGAAAGCGTGCCAAGGTGGGGACTTCAAAAGAAAAATCCACTTCCAGCGCTTCTTCGTAGATTTTGCGTTGACCATCGTTCATGATGTCATATACCATTTCATGAACGACCTGATGGCTCATGTCCGGCAGATTGATGCGGCGGATATCGCCGTTGACTCGAATCATCGGGGGGAGGCCTGCGGACAGATGCAGGTCGGATGCCTTGTTTTTGACGGCAAACGCCAGCAGATCAGAAATTTCCATTCAAGTCTCCGTGAGATTTTTTGCGTATTATGACCACAGTCAACAATGCATGGCAAGCAGTTTGGCAGCGTATTGAATCGGCGGCGCAGGCAGCGGGGCGTCCTGTGACAGATATCTCCTTGCTGGCAGTCAGTAAAACGGTCGAGGCAGCGCGAATCCGGCACGTTGCCCAGCTCGGGCAACGTGCGTTCGGTGAGAATTATGTACAGGAAGCGTTGGACAAGATGGCTGACCTGGCCGATCTGGCGCTGGAGTGGCATTTCATCGGCCCGGTTCAACGTAATAAAACGGTGGCAATTGCCACCCATTTCGATTGGGTGCACAGTGTGGACCGTTTTTTGGTGGCGAACCGCTTGTCGGCAGCGCGTCCGCGTGAGCGAGGCTTGCTCAATGTGTGTATTCAGGTTAATCTGAGCGGCGAAGCGACGAAGAGTGGCGTGACGGCAGCAGAATTACCGGATTTGGTGTCTGCGATCAAGGCGTTGCCGAATTTGCGCCTGCGTGGTTTGATGGCGATTCCGCGACCGGAAAAAACGGTTGCGGCGCAACGGGCGCAGTTTGCTGCCGTGCGGTGCGAGAGGGAGCGATTGAATCGACTGGGCGCTGAAATGGATACTTTATCGATGGGCATGTCGGCCGATCTGGAATCAGCCATCATGGAGGGAGCAACGCTGGTGCGTGTAGGCAGCAGTTTGTTCGGAGAACGAATCAGAGCGGCGGCGAAAGAATCGAAAGAATGAATGGCATGAACATTCTGTTTGTGGGCGGCGGTAACATGGCAACGGCGCTGATTGCCGGTTTGTCGAACATGGGGGTGAATACCCGACAGTTTGGTGTGGTGGAGCCAAAGGTATCTGCTCGCGAGGTGTTCCAGACGAATTGGCATGTGGCTGTGTGGCCGGAGCTGGTGCCGGAAGCCTTGGTGGAGGCAGAGATTGTTGTGCTGGCAGTCAAGCCGCAACAGTTGCAGGGCGTGGCGCAACTGATGGCGCCTTGGCTGCGCCATCAGTTGGTGTTGTCTATCGCGGCGGGGATTCATTCCGTCACTTTGACGGGTTGGCTGGACGGGTACACAAGGGTAGTGCGTGCCATGCCGAATACGCCAGCCATGATTGGCGCAGGCGTGACGGGTTTGTATGCCGGAGCGGCGGTATCAGCCGAACAGCGAAAGCTGGCCGAGCGTATCATGCAGGCGGCCGGTAGTGTGTTCTGGCTGGAAAACGAGGCGCAGATGGACGCTGTGACGGCAGTTTCCGGCAGCGGACCTGCGTACGTGTTTTATTTTATGGAGGCGATGGAACGTGCTGCCGTGGCGCTGGGTTTGTCGGTAGAATTGGCACGCGCGTTGACGCAACAGACGTTTTTGGGGGCGAGTCAGCTTGCCATGCAAAGTGGTGAGGATGTGGGCAGGCTGCGCGAGCGGGTAACGTCTCCCGGCGGTACGACAGCGAGTGCGCTGGACAGTTTTCAGGTTGATGGAGTGGCGGATGGCATCGTGCGCGGGATCGAAGTGGCAGCAGCGCGTTCCGTGGAACTGGGACGGTTGTTGGCGGGTTGAAGCGCGGATGAGGACAGATGTTTTCTTTATTCTGTTGCACCCGCAAGGTATAAGGAGGTACTGATTTGCTCCGCCGTGTGGGAATTAATCAGCGCTTC
>JAJYHV010000040.1 GCA_021790515.1 Pseudomonadota bacterium | reverse complement strand
ACGACGACGGCGGAACGGTGGTCTTCCTGTACGATGACTTGCAACCCGTTGTCCAGGCGAAATTCAACGGGGGCGGCTTGTGCCAGAGGTAGAGCGGTTAGCGCCGCGAATGCCAATAACCATGATTTCATGTCGGTCCTTTTCAATTTTGCGTCATTGATGCGACGCATTAACACTACGCACGATTGGTGTGCATGATAGAATAAAGCATGGCAGTTTGTCCTGCTTTTGTAACATGGATTGCAATTATCGTGTTTGGTTTCTTCAAAAAATCGGATTCAACAAAAATAGTTGCGCAACAACCCGTCGCAGAGTCGTTGGAGCAACATGTCCCGACAACGGAAAAACCGGAAAAAACCGGATGGACGGCGCGTTTGCGTCAAGGGTTGAAGCGAACACGTGAGCAGTTGGGACGGCAGTTGTCAGGCGTTTTTTCCCGTGGCGGGAAAATCGACGATGAGTTGTACGAGGAACTGGAAACGATTCTGTTGACTGCCGATGTGGGTGTGCAGGCAACCACCGCTTTGCTGGATAATCTGCGTTTGCGTGTCAAACAGCAAAAATTGACGGAAGCTGCGGACATGCGCATGGCCTTGCATGACGCCCTGCTGGAACTGTTGCTGCCATTGCAGGCGCCATTAACGGTTGATGGGCATCGTCCTTTTGTGATCATGCTGGCGGGCGTGAACGGGGCAGGGAAAACGACCAGTATCGGCAAACTGGCGCATTATTATCAGCAACAGGGCAAATCGGTTTTGCTGGCCGCAGGGGATACTTTTCGGGCAGCAGCGCGTGAACAGCTGCAGGCGTGGGGCGAGCGCAACGGCGTAGAGGTGATTGCGCAGCAGCAGGGAGATGCGGCGGCGGTTATCCATGATGCGTATAATGCTGCCCGCGCAAGGGGTGTCGATATTCTGTTGGCTGATACAGCCGGGCGGTTGCCGACGCAACTGCATTTGATGGACGAGATTCGCAAAGTCAAACGCGTGATTCAGAAAATTGATCCGCAAGCGCCGCATGAGGTGTTGCTGGTGCTGGATGCTAATACCGGGCAGAATGCCGTGGCACAGGTGGCGGCTTTTGATGATGCATTGGGCGTGACGGGCCTGGTGTTGACCAAACTGGATGGTACGGCAAAAGGTGGCGTCATTGCGGCAATCGCCAAGGCGCGACCGCGTCCGATTCGTTTTATCGGGGTGGGTGAACAACAGGATGACCTGCGCCCGTTTTCCGCCAGCGATTTTGTGGATGCCTTGTTTGAAAATGATTCGCGGGACGAGATCCATGATACGGTTTGAGGAAGTCAGCAAACATTATTCTGGTGGCAAGGATATCCTGCAAGGGGTAAATTTGTCCCTTGAACAAGGTGAAATGGTGGTGGTGACGGGTCAATCCGGCGCGGGAAAAACCACCTTGCTGAAATTGATGGCGGCGCTGGAGCGACCCAGCCACGGTAGTGTGTGGCTGAATGAGCAGAATATCGGACATTTGCGCCGTTCTGCTGTGCCGTGGTTGCGGCGCAACATTGGTTTTGTGTTTCAGGATCACCGGTTGCTGTTTGATCGCGACGTGTTGGGTAATGTGCTGTTGCCTCTCGAAGTGGCCGGGTTTGGTCGCAAGGACGCGCTGGCCCGTGCACGGGCGGCATTGGACAAAGTGGGGCTGCTGGATCGGGAAAAATCTCGTCCGGTTGCCTTGTCGGGTGGTGAGCAGCAACGGTTGTGCATCGCACGTGCGGTGGCGACCCGCCCGCCGCTGATTCTGGCCGACGAACCGACGGGCAATCTCGACCGTGAATATGCCAACAGCATTCTGGATATGCTGGTCAACTTCAATCGTCAGGGGACGACGGTGGTGATTGCCAGTCATGATGCTGATACGGTGACGACAAAGCACCGTACGGTACGTATTCATCGGGGGAAGCTGACGTGAGCGTGCAGTCATGAAAGCCTGGTGGGTTCATGTACAGTATGCCTGGCGCACGGTATTTCGTCGCTGGGCGGAAGCGCCATTCGGTCACGCGTTGACCGTGCTGGGGCTGGGGGTCAGCCTCATCTTGCTGGCGGTTTTGTTCATGGCACTGATGGGCGCGCAACGGGTAGTCGATGGTTTGCCTGCACAAGGGGCTGTGCTGGTATACGCCAACCCGCACGCCAGCGATGCTGACCGGCAGCAATTATCGGCACAGATAGATGTGTTGCCAAAATTGGCACGCAAACAGTTTATTTCGCGCGCCGCCGCACTATCCGAATTGACGCAAAAACTCTCGCTGGGCGAGATGGCGCACCAGTTGCCGGACAATCCGTTGCCTGATACCTGGGTTTTGACGCCGAGTGTGCTGGATGTCACGCTTATCCAGCAATGGACGCAAACATTGACTGCCTTGCCTGCGGTGATGCTGGTGCAGAGTGATACGGTGTGGGTGGGTCAGCTGCGTGCACTGGTGAATACCGGTCGTCATGTTGTTTTGTTGCTGGCAGGTTTGTTGGCGTTGGGTCTGGTGAGTATTTTTGGTCTGGCGGTACGCTTGCAGATCGTTGCTCGTTTGCCGGAAATCGATGTGAGCAGAATGATCGGTGCGACAGATCATTTCATTGCACGGCCATTTTTGTATTTCGGTCTGCTGGAAGGCCTGCTGGCCGGGTTGGTGGCGGTTTTTGGCGTTTGGTTATTGACGGTGGATATGCTGCCGCGCCTCGATGTATTGTTGCGCTACGAGGGACAAACGTCGTTGATTGTGTTGCCATCGTTGCAGATGCAGGCGGTTTTTGTCCTGGCGTCCGCACTGTTGGGCTGGCTGGGCGCGTGGTTGGCGGTTCGGCAGGCGCTTTGGCGTTGAGTCCTGCCCGGCTGGCTGCTGCGGGTGATCATAATCCCAAACCCGTACCGGAAGTCGTGGGGCTGACAATGCCGGCATTCACCAGCGGATAGATGACGGATACGATGATGTTCAGGAATTTCTGCAAATCAGCAGCGGGCGCATCGGAGACATAGATGACGTCTTTATTGTCCATGGGAAAATTTTGCGCCACGAAAAAGCTGGCGGGATCTCTCAAGTCCACCTGATAAATAACAGGCACTTTACCGTCCGGGGTGGTTTGAGGGGGGTGTGTCCAATGCAAGGCTGTGTCGTCTTCCAGTCGAAAGATAAACACGGCGCGTGCATCGGCAACGTTGCTTTGTAATCCGCCAGCGCGAGCCAGAGCTTGTGTGAGCGAGATGCCCTGCGCTTCAAAGTTGATTTCCTGATTCTTGCCGGTCGCACCAAATACGGTGAAGCTTTGCGGTTTATACAGGGCGGTAACGACATCGCCGGGTTGTAATGCGATATTTTGTCGCGGGTCACGGATAATGGTGTCCAGTGGCAAGTCGTGAACCTGTTTGTCGCGGGTGAGCTGGATGGTCATTTTGCTGACGGATTGGCGTACGCCGCCAGCGCTGGCAATGGCGTCGAGCAAACGCTCGCCGCGTGCGGTCAGTGGCATACGGATGCTTTTGTTGACTTCACCGACGATGGTCACATTGTCGGTATTGTTGCTGACAACGCGTACCAGAACCTGTGGCTGATGCGCTTTGCCTTGCAATTGGTTGGCGATTTCGTGCTCGATTTGCTCGGGCGTTTTGTTGTTGCAGTCGATGGCACCGGCAAACGGAATCTCGATGGTGCCGTTGTTATCGACCATTTGTGCGGGAAAGGTAATGCTTTGCGCGGTGCCGGCGCCGGCATGGCTTGCTTGCATGCTGCCAAACAACATGGCTGGTGGTGCTTCCCAGATGGTGACGTCGATGACATCGCCAGGACCAGTGACATAGGGTAGTTTGTGTGTGGTGCCAAATGTATCGGAAAACAGTGCGCTGTGACGATCGCGCAGCAGTTGACGGGCAACATCGTCGTTGACATCGATTAACTGGATGTTGGTCATTCGTGGCGATTTTTTGCTGTTGCTGTTCATGACCTGTTCGCGGCTGGGGCCATCGGAAGGTAGCCAGCCAGGGTAAGTGGCGCAGCCAGCAAGAAGCAGAGCGAACAGGCTTGTCATCAGGGGGCGAGGTGTGGCAAAACGATTTGACATGGAACTTGTGAAGACGGGAATCAGACGAATGGCGCTTATTCTAACCGTAAAATCCATGCGGGATAAAGTTTATTCTGCCAAAATATCGGGGAGTCGGTTTTTGGTTGCTTTCGTGGATTCAGGTTTGATGAAAACAGGAATATGGTCGATATGTTGATGGACGTGACCCGGTTGGTCGACCGTATGCTCAAAGGTCGCTTGCCCACCGGGGTAGACAGGGTTGGGCTGGCGTGGTTGCGGCATTATGGTGCAGATGCCCGGGCGTTGATCCGGTTCGGCGGGCGTTGGCTGGCGATGGGGAAAACCGATTCGGCGCGACTGTTTGCGGTTTTGCTTGCCGAGCCGCAGGCGCAGGCGCAGTCGTTGGCGCTGGTGCGCAGATTGGTGGGCAAAGCATATGTCTTGTCGTGGCGCAGTTGCCGTGGTGCGTGGCTGTTTCATACCGGGCATAGCGGGCTCGATGATCCGGATTATGCGGTACAGATTCGGCGGCAGGCATTGCGTCCGGTTTTTTTCCTGCACGATCTGATTCCCATGACGCATCCGGAGTATTGTCGGCCAGGTGAAGCAGACAAGCATCGCCGCCGGCTGGATACCATGTTGCACGCTGGAGCGGCATTGGTCATGAATTCGTCTGCCACCCGCGATGCGTTATTGCGGTATGCTCAAGCACGCGCTTTACCTGTGCCGCCACACACGGTTGCGTTGCTGGCGGCAGGGATGTTGGCGCGGACAGACGATATCCGTCCGTTGGCAGAACCCTATTTTGTGATGCTGGGTACAATCGAGCCACGCAAGAATCATTTGTTGCTGTTGAATATCTGGCGTGCGTGGGTGGAACAGATGGGCAATGCCGTGCCACGGCTGGTGTTGATTGGACAGCGTGGTTGGGAGTGCGAACAGGTCGTTGATATGCTGGAGCGTTGTTCTGTGTTGCAGAATGTTGTACTGGAACAGCCGGATTGTGACGATGCGCAATTGATCCGCTGGTTGCAGCACGCGCAGGCGCTGTTGTTTCCTTCGTTTGTGGAGGGATTTGGCATTCCGTTGATCGAGGCGCTACAGTTGGGTATTCCTGTGCTGGCCAGTGATCTGGCGGTATTTCGTGAAATTGCCGGAGATATTCCAGAATATCTCGACCCAGTGGATGGCGTGGGGTGGCGACAAATGCTGCTGGAATATTCACGCGAAGACAGTATGCGTCGACGTGCGCAGTGTGAAAGAATGTCCGCATTTGCTGCTCCGGACTGGACCCGGCATTTCGTTCAGGTCGATGCGTTGTTACAAGGGATGGAACACCAGTCATGAGTGTGAGCGCTTTGCCTGAATATTTCCCTGCGGCAGCACGTTTTTCGGATATGCCGTCAGTTTTGTATGCCTGGTCTTTCCCGCGCTGGAAACATCCGGTGTTGCGACAGTGTTTTGCGGGCAGAAAACTGGTGTTCGTGTCGCGGCGCGAACAATTGCCTGCTGTTGGCTGGTTGCTGTCGTGGGGAATGATGCCCTTGCCGGAGAACTTGCCATCGGGCTTGCGTGTGTTGCGAATGGAGGATGGGTTCTTGCGTTCGGTCGGATTGGGTGCCGATTTGGTACGCCCCATATCCTGGGTGGTCGATGGACAGGGGATTTATTACGATGCCACGCGCCCGTCTGACCTTGAAACAATCCTGATGAATGCCGTCTTGAATGATGCGATGCGTGAACGGGCGCGGCAGTTGCGTTTGCGTATCGTGGCAAAAGGATTGACGAAATACAATGTGGGAAATGGCGCCTGGCAGCGGCCAAACGGAGCCAAAAAGGTCATTCTGGTGCCGGGGCAGGTGGAAAGCGATGCCTCGCTGGCGTATGGCGCGCCCGGTGAGCGCACCAATATGGGGTTGCTGCGCGCGGTGCGGGCGGCCAATCCGGATGCCTGGTTGGTGTATAAACCACATCCGGACGTGTTGGCACGATTGAGGCTTGCAGGCAGCGAGGATGATGAGGCGAACCGATGGTGTGACGAAGTCGTTGCCCAGGCGGATATGGGGGCGATGTTGGCTGCTGTGGATGAAGTTCACGTCATGACGTCATTGGCCGGTTTTGAAGCCTTGTTGCGGGAAAAGCCTGTGGTGTGTCATGGGCAGCCGTTTTATTCCGGTTGGGGTTTGACACGCGATGTGCTGCCGGTTGCCCGGCGTCAGCGCCGATTGACGCTGGACGAGCTGGTGGCGGGTGTGCTGATGGATTATCCCTTGTACTTGTCGCGAGATGGCAGGCATCTGTTGACACCGGAAGATGCGCTGGACACACTGGCCGAATGGCGACGCCATTCGGCCGGACGCACCGTCTGGTGGCGGGAGGGATTCAGGATGGTTTTGCGCCGGGTGGCCGGCGTGCGGTAATGCCGGTCGAGTTGCTGGCAGCATTGTCAGAGGCGCTGCCGGAAGTATTGGCAGAAATGTTTTCGGATTTGAATATGTGTCGTGTGCTGGTGTCGGGAATGCTGTTGAGCAGGGGGTAGAACAGGCCGACAAACAGATTGATGAACGCGGATGTGCCGCGTAGCGCCAGATAAATCGGTGCAATTTCGGCACCGAGATCCTGTTTGATGGGGTAGGTGGTCAGTCCCATTTCCAGTCGTTTGAATCCAAGCTCGATGGCGGTGCTGACGACGCTGTAGCCCACATACAGGTACAGGCTGTCATTGGCGGCTGTTTTGCGACCAAAATACAACCAGCGCAGGACATCACCGTCCATCAATAACAGCGCGTGTCCTACGAGCTCATTGCCACGATAATAAAGTAGAGCCTGCGCACGTTCCCCCATGTTATCCGAAAATGCCCGGTAGAACGCAGGGGTAAGCACTTCGCGCTGAAATTCGTCAGCCTGTTCATGTACGACCAGCCATTGTTGGCATAATTGAACAGCCAGCGGCGCAAAGTCGATGATGCGTTCATGCCGCACACCTTCCGCTTCATTTTTACGCAAATGTTTGTTGAGTTTGCTACGGTAATAGCTTTTCATGGCATGGCGCCAGTCTTGCGTGCTGCGCCAGCGGATATTGAGCCAGGTATTGGGTAGACTGGGCGCCCAGTGATAGCCCAAAGGCTTCAGGAATGGGCGCCAATGTTCGGCATTGGCTTCAAAATCGCGCAACACCATTAAAAAATGACCTTCTGTTTTGGCCAATTGATGCATGATACGGTGTAGCTCGCCAAGTACGGCAGGGATATCGGCATCTTTGCGCAGTACGATAGGCGGGCTGTTGAGCGTCACTGGTGTGCCACATTCCAGCATGCTGAATTTGAGAAATCCGGGGTACCACTGCCGAATGGTATTGAGCAGGCGACGTAGCGCGACGGGGGCAAAAATGGCGATGTCGGTGGTGATGCTGTACACCGTGGCGAGCGCCAACGGTTCGTTGTCATCATCGAGAAACAGAATATGGCGATAATGGAAGTCGTTCAGCGCAGATTGTTCTACGGTTAGCCAGAATTCGTGGGAAAATGTGCAGGAATGCCCGGACAACAATTGATTCCATTGTGTCGGGTCGATGTCCTGAATACGGTGAAAAATAATGGTTTTCAAGGAGTGGATATTGTGTTTTTGGCTGTTTGAGGCGCTATTTTAATTGAAAACGGCCCGTCAGGAAAAAAATGCTGTATCGGTGTTGGTCACCGGAGCGACAGGGTTTGTCGGCCAGCATCTGGCTCGATACTTGCTGAAAAAAGGCATTCGCCCCCGTTTGCTGGTGCGGGATGCGCAGCGGCTGGCGGAAGATTTGCGCATGATGTGTGATGTGGTGACGGGTGACATTACCGACGCGGCAACATTACCCGCTGCGGTGGCCGGGGTGGAGCAGGTGTTTCACTGTGCTGCGAATGTCCATACCTGGGATCGCGATGATGCGTATTTTCGGACGAATGTGCTCGGTGTGCAGAATTTGTTGCAGGCATTGGCAAGTAATGGCTGTGCGGTGCGCATGGTACACCTGTCAACTGTCGATGTGTACGGGTTTCCTGAGACTCCCTGCGATGAAAACTGTCTGCCGACTGGTGGTGATTTTGGTTATGGACGCAGCAAGTGGCAAGGCGAACAATGGTTGTATGCGTTTTGTACCCGAACGGGAATTGTCTGGACGGTGTTGCGGCCGGCCAATATCATTGGGCCAGGCAGTCAGTTCATTTCCCGCATTGGTGATGAATTGCGCTCGGGGTTGATGTTACTTATCGATGACGGGCGCTGTCATGCCGGGTTTGTCTATATCGACAATTTGCTGGATACCATGTTATGGGCGATGAACAGCGAAGTTGCGCGTGGGCAGTGTTACAACGTGCGCGATTGGTATGATGTCAGCTGGAAAGAGTTTATATACGATTTCCGTCTCGCCATTCAGGGAAAAGGCTGGGTGATTGACTTGCCTTACGGTGTGGCCGACTTTGCAGCACGCGTCATGGCCAACGTCTGGCAGCGCGTGATGCCGGGTAGCGAGCCATTGCTGCACCCTTTGCTGGTACGTTTATTCGGCCGAACCTGTGGGCACAGTGTGCGCAAGTTACGCCGTGATGGCGGTTTATATGATGCGATTGGATACGCCGAAGCGTTGCATCGTTCTGTACGCTGGTATAACGAAACCATCCGACCGAGATAAAACGCATCATGTTGCATTTCGTATTTTTACAGGGCATGCCGTCGGCTTTTTTTTCCCGCGTGGGGGACAGATTGCTGGCGCAGGGCGCCAAGGTGACGCGCATTAATTTCTGCATGGGTGATTGGCTGTTCTGGCATGGAAACAACACGGTCAATTACCGCGGCACATTGGCCAGTTGGCCTGATTTTTTTCGGACCTTCTGCCAGCGCGAGCAGGTGACGGACCTGGTCTTGCTGGGCGAACAACGCCAATACCATCGACAGGCGGTAGACGTGTCCAAGGCGATGGGTATTCGAATTTCGGTGACCGACTTTGGCTATTTGCGCCCAGACTGGATAACGCTGGAGCGCGATGGCATGAGTGGTAATTCGTTGTTTCCGCGTCATCCGGATGAGATTCGGGGTTTGTCCGCACGTGCTTTGGCAGCAGGGTTGCCGGAGATGGATTTGCGGCCGGAATACGCCGATAGCGCCACGGCCATGGCGGTGGGCGATCTGTTGTTCAGTTATGCCAATGTGTTACTGTGGTGGTTGTTTCCGTTTTATCAACGCAGCGATAAGCGGCCCCATCCACTGATATATTTCCCGGCCATTGGCTGGCGCTTGTTGCGGGTGCGCCTCAAGCGATATCATTCGGTGAACCGTGCAGAACAATTGATTGCAGCAAGTGATGCGCCTTGTTTCGTGTTTCCGCTGCAACTGGAACACGATTTTCAGATTGTTGCCTATTCGCGTTTTGTCGAACTGGATGAGGCGATTGGCGAAGTGTTACAATCATTTGCCGGGCATGCCAGTCCGGATGTCCGTCTGATTGTCAAAGCGCATCCGTGGGATCCGGGACTAAAAAACTGGCATCGCCGGGTAATGCGTCTGGCGCGACATTTCGGGATCGCGGAGCGCGTCATTTTTCTGGACGGTGGTAGTCTTGACCAGTTGTTGGCGCGTGCGGTCGGCATGGTGACGGTGAATAGTACTTCCGGTTTTTCAGCGCTGCTGGCGGGGTGTCCGGTTTGCATCCTTGGCGAGGCAGTATATGATGTTTCCGGGTTGGTGCATCAGGGCGGGCTGGATACATTTTGGTGTCATCCAACCAAACCGGACGCTTCCCTGGTGCAGGACTTTATTCGTGCGCTGGTTGCAGCCAGCCAGTTGCGTGGCGTTTTTTTCGCCGAACCTGGCATGGGCGTGGCAGTGGAGGCGATGGCGCAGCGTTTGTTCAGTGGTCGTGTCGGCGAGATACGTTATAATGCGCAGAAGGTGCCGTGAATAATGGTTTTCGCGCTGGTTGGCAGTAAGGCGCGTGGTGATGCAGTGGAATTCTGGAAAATAATGACGATGGTTTCTGATGTCGGATTTTGATTTGCAGGGGGTAAATGGCGTGGTCCCTGCCACTGGTATGGCGTGCAAACGTGAGTTGCTGGAACCGATTGCCATCGTGGGAATGGCATTTCGTTTTCCGGGTGGCATCGCAGACGGCGAGCGCTTCTGGCAGGTGTTGCGAGAAGGGCAGGATGTGGTCACTGAGGTGGATGCCAGTCGTTGGGCAACGGACTGGTTACAACATCCGAAACGCGTCGAGCCGGGACGTAGCATCACCTTTTCTGCGGGCGTTCTGGAACGCATACAGGCGTTTGATGCGGAGTTTTTTGGTATTTCACCGCGTGAAGCGGTATGGCTCGATCCTCAGCAAAGGTTGTTGCTGGAGCTGGCCTGGGAAGCGATGGAAAATGGCGGTTTGTTGCCGTCACGACTGGCAGGCAGTGATTGTGCGGTGTATGTCGGTATTTCCGGGCTGGATTATGGTATTCGCGGGCTGGATGATTTGTCTAGTCTTGGCGCATATACCATGACCGGCAATACGCTGAGCCTTGCCGCCAATCGGCTGTCGTATGTATTCGACCTGCATGGCCCTTCACTGGCCGTTGACACCGCGTGTTCGTCATCGCTGGTGGCCCTGCATCACGCCTGTCAGAGTTTGCGCGCCGGCGATGCTTCGATGGCGCTGGTCGGCGGGGTCAACTTGTTGCAGCACCCTTATCCGTTCATCGGCTTTACCAAAGCCGGCATGCTGTCGGCGGGCGGACGCTGCCGTGCTTTTGATGACGCTGGGGATGGTTATGTCCGGGCGGAGGGAGGCGCGGTGTTGTTGCTCAAGCCATTGCGGCAGGCAATGGCAGATGGCGATGCAATTGAAGCGGTGATTCGGGCGACCGGTGCCAACGCAGACGGCGCGCGGAAAAGCGGACTGACGATTCCGAGCCGGGATGGGCAAATCGAGTTGATGCAGTCGGTGTTGGCGTGCTCCGGCCTGGTGGCCGACGAAGTGGATTTTGTCGAAGCGCATGGGACGGGTACGGCGGTGGGCGACCCTGTTGAAGCGGCGGCGATTGGTGCGGTGTACGGTCAATCGCGAGGCGCGCCGTTGTCAATCGGGTCGGTAAAAACCAATATGGGGCACCTGGAGCCTGCATCCGGCATGGCGGGACTGGTCAAGGCCGTGCTGGTATTGCAGCACCGTCAGATTCCTCCCTCATTGCATCTGGAGCACCCCAATGCACACATTGATTTCGCCGGATTGAATCTTGATGTCGTCACGGAAATGAAACCGCTTTGCGCGCCGTCGGGACGTTTGCCCGCGGTGGGGGTGAATTCTTTCGGGTTTGGCGGTGCGAACGCTCATGTATTGTTACAGGCAGTGCCTGTCGAACAGAGAACAGCCCACAATGGCAGCGAGTGCCCTCCACTGTTATTGTCGGCGCGCAGCGACGCAGCGTTGATGGCGCTGGCCGGGCAGTATTTACGACGGCTGGAAGAAACTGACATCGCCGGGTATTACGATATTGCTTTTGCTGCTGCGTTGCAACGGGACAGACTGGCCTGCGGTTTGGCGATAGCGGTTGATTCGCTGGACAGTGTGCGTGCCGGTTTGCAGGGCGTGGTGCAAGGTGATGTGCCGACGTGGGTTGTGCGGGAGAATCGCTTGCCGGTTGCAGGCAAACTGGCATTTGTCTATGCGGGGAATGGTGCGCAATGGCAGGGTATGGGATTGCGTTTGATGGCTGAGTCGTCGCGTTTTGCCGCCTTGATGCAACATCTCGATCTGTTGATGGCCGAACGTGCCGGTTTTTCGATTTTGCAGGCGTTGCAGGCAACTGTGGCGCATTCTCGTCTGGACGATACCGCCGTGGCACAGCCATTGCTTTTTGCCATCCAGGTTGCATTGACGCAATGGTTGCAGGAACAAGGGGTCGAGCCCGATGCAGTGGCTGGACACAGTGTGGGGGAAGTGGTTGCAGCGTGGGTTGCCGGTGCGTTGACCCTGACGCAGGCAATAGATGTGATTTGTGCCCGTAGCGCCAGTCAGGCATTGACCCGTGGTTGCGGTCGCATGGCGGCAGTGGCTTGTGCCGAACAGGCTGCGCTCGATGCGATTCATTCGTTACAGTTGATGGATGTGGCGGTGGTGGGCTATAACAGTCCGAGCAATCTGACGCTGGCGGGTTCGTTATCCGAACTGCAACGCTTGCAGCAATATTTTGACGCGCGTCAGGTGTTTTTTCGTCTGCTCGATCTCGATTATGCGTTTCATAGCGCGCACATGGATCGTATCCGGCAAGGGTTGCTGGATAGTCTGGCAAGTTTGCGTCCGGCGCAGACCAATCGGGCGCTATTCGTTTCCTCGGTGACAGGCGGCGTTTTGGCCGGTGCTGAATTGGGTGCCCATTATTGGTGGCGCAATGTGCGTGAACCGGTCCGTTTTGCGACAGCAATCCAGTCACTGGCTGAAGTCGGGTGTCGTACTTTTGTCGAGATTGGCCCGCATGCGATCTTGCAGCGTTATCTGAATGAATGCCTGGCAGGGCAGGATGAGCAGGCGGTGCGGGTATTGCCAACCTTACACCGGCAGAACGATGGGGTGGCGAAACTGCGTGACAGCATGCTGCGTTTACATTTGAGCCTGGAGACGACGCGCAGGGAAGTGTGGTTTCCGGTACCGGGCAACCGGGTCATTTTGCCGAATTACCCTTGGCAGCGTGAAATGTATGGTTTGCCCCAGACCATCGAAGGTTATCATTTGATTGAACGGCAACGGGTCCACCCTTTGCTCGGTTGGCGGTTAAAGGACACGGATGTTGCGTGGGAAAATGTGCTGGACCCTGTGACATTGCCGTGGTTGTCGGAGCATCGGGTTGGCGGCGCAATCGTGTTGCCGGGAGCCGCTTATTGTGAAATGGCATTGGCGGCAGCGCGTGAATGGCAGATGGCAACGCAACTGGCGTTGGAAGATCTGGATATCATTTCGCCCATGGTATTCGACGGCGAGCATGGCCGTAATGTGCGAATGGAATTACAGGTGCGCGATGGCAGTTTTACGATTCGCAGCCGGCAGCGTTTGAGCGGCGATGACTGGCAGTTGCACGCGATGGGCAGAGTCGTGCAGGCCAGCGGCATAGCGCAGGGCAGATTGCCGGTTTTGCCCGCTCGTTCGGTCCTTGTCGAGGCAACGGAGCATTATCGTCTGACAGAAAAGCTGGGTTTGCAATACGGGCCGATTTTTCGTGGCATTGAACGCTTGCAATTGGGCGAAGATGTGCTGGAAGCGCAGATTGCTTTTCCTTTGGCGTTAGCGGATGGAACAGGCGATGCCCGGTCAGCGTATGGGTTGCATCCTGCAATACTGGATTTGTGTTTTCAGTCGCTGGTCGATTTTTTTGCCGCAGAGATTAATGAAGATCGTGGCGTTGCTTTTTTGCCCGTTCGGGTCGGACGGTTGTCACTGCGACGCATGACCAGGCCAACAGGGTTCCGTGTCCATCTGTTGCGGCATTCGTTCCGTTCCGTTCTGGCTGATTTTGTATTGACTGATGCACAGGGTGCCGTGGTTGCTGAAATGTCCGGGTGTCGTTTTCGTGCGGCACCGTTGCTGACGGGCAAGTCCACGCCGGATTGCTGGCAGATTGTGCCATTGTTAAAGCCACATCGTCTGGATGCAATGACGAGTAGCGTGCCGGATTTACCGGGTTTGAGTGACGTGTTACGGATTCGGTTGCTGGAAATCGAACCACAGCGCGCGGCATGGTTTCAGGAAGGATTTCCCCTGTTCGATGCGTTGGCGTTGACGTTTGTGTATCGCGCACTGGATGGTTTTGGAACAGGCTGGCTGCAAAGAGTGTGCCTGCAGCCGGATTCCCTGCCTGTTGCCGTGCAACCGGTGTTTCATTGGTTGTCGACCGTATTGCAACAGGAAGGATTGTTGCGGCAGGAAGATGGCGATGGCTGGCAGTTGTTGCCCAGTGATTTGCCCATGCCAGAGGATATCTGGCGTACGCTGTTGCGCGATTTTCCCGCCAGCTTGTCTGAATTGTTGCCGCTGGGCCGGGTGGGAATGCACTTGCCGGCACTCCTGGCCGGGGAGGAGGATGCCGTGGCGCTCGCTGCCGCCGTGCAGCAGGGGCATGTGGCAGAAATGCAGGCTGATGAAAGTCCCGCGCTGGCTGGTATACGTTATGCCATTGAAACTGTTTTGCGTCATGCCGCGGCACATCGTTTGCCCGGCCGTCGTTTGCGTGTACTGGAAGTGGTTACCGGTGTCAGTGCGTTATCGCAGTGTCTGGTCGATGTGATGGTGGCAGGTGAGCTGGATTATGTGTTGGTGGCTGGTGATGATACTGGTTATGTCACTGAGCCCCACGATAAATTCGGGTTGGTATTGGCCGAAATGGCTGACGATGGTGCGCTCTCCGCACGGTGGGGCCGTTTGCCTCAGGTGTTCGATATCATTGTGTTGCGACATAGCTTGCATGCCAGAAATGCGCCGGTAGTACTGTCCATGCTGCGTCAGCGTCTGGCTGATGGCGGATTGTTATTATTGGCTGAACGTTACCCTGATCTGGCCGCCGGGTTGGTTGCCGGAGTCAGGTCGATGGCTTTGGCGCAGGAGATACCGGTTCAGGTTACGGGTTTGATGGCGCCGTCAGCCTGGCAAAAGTTGTTGGAAGCGCAGGGTTTTGAACGCACTGAACTATTCGTGGAGCCGGCGGCACCGGATTCGCCGACGGGCGCCTGGCTCATGTTGGCGCGTCCGGCCGCGCATGTGGTCGAACCCGAATTGCCGGTGCAGTCAGGTTGGTTGATTGTGACAGGCGATCGTGAGGCGGCTGTTCCATTGGCAACCCGGTTGCAAGGTCAGGTTACGGAAATACTGGTGTTGGCGGATAATGAATCCGCCGCCCTGCGGCAACTCCGACAAAAGTTGACGGCGTATGAGCATGTGTTGTATTTGGCACATACGGTTCGAAGTGATGATTCCGATTCCGGGGTATCGCGATTTACCGCTGTGCTGGGGTTGTTTCATTTGGCGCAGGTCATGCAGGGCTTGTCAGGTACGCAGGACAAGACGGTTTCCCCTCGCTTATGGATAGTGACCAGAGGCGGGGCGCTGTTGACAGATGACCCCCATCTTGAACGCATCATCGAACCGGATCAGGCTGCAGTGTGGGGGTTGGGTCGCGTATTGATGAACGAAATGGAAAGTTCGCGACCGGTGCTGATTGATTTGGCGCAGGACGGCGATTTCATGTTGCCGCAATTGGTTCGGGAATTGCTCTGGCCGGACGATGAGCAGGAAGTGGTGCTGGTGGCGCAAGGTCGCTATGCCCTGCGCATGCAGACAGCGAATATAGGGCAGACCGGGGTGGTGTCGTCTGCGGAGTCGCTTTTGGACGATAGCAGTCTGGTGCGGCTGGATTTTCTGGTGCCGGGTCAATTGCGCAATCTCGTCTGGTTGCCACAATCCGAAGTCGGGTTGCCTGCTGACGGCGTCGAACTGCGGCCGATGGCAACGGGGCTGAATTTCCGTGATGTCATGTATGTGATGGGTTTGTTGCCGGACGAAGCTGTTGAAAAAGGGTTTGCTGGCGCGAGTTTGGGTTTGGAGTGCGCTGGTGTGGTGACCCGCGTGGGGAGTGCAGTGCGCGGATTCTCTCCCGGCGATGCGGTCATGGGTTTTGGTGCCGCCTGTTTTGCTTCTCGCGTGGTGACCAGTGCCAATGCCATCACGCATAAACCGGCTTTGTGGTCCTATGAGGCAGCGGCGACTGTCCCGACCGTATTCTTTACTGTTTATTACGCATTGAAACAGTTGGCCGATGTACGGGTGGGCGAGCGGGTGCTGATTCATGGTGGGGCAGGAGGGGTAGGTATTGCTGCGATTCAGTTGGCGACATATCTGGGCGCGGAAGTCTTTGTGACGGCAGGTAGTGCAGAAAAGCGTGATTTTGTGCGTTTGTTGGGCGCAGACCACGTGTTTGATTCACGCAGTCTGGATTTTGCCGACGAAATTCTGGCGTTGACCGGCGGTGAAGGTGTGGACGTGGTGCTGAATTCGCTCGCGGGTGAAGCCATGCGGCGTAACTTGCGGGTGCTGAGGCCGTTTGGACGTTTTCTGGAATTGGGCAAACGGGATTTTTTTGAGAATACGTCAGTCGGATTGCGCCCGTTCAAGGACAATATCAGTTATTTTGGCATTGATGCCGACCAGCTGTTGATTGCCCGCCCGGAGATGGCGACCCGATTGTTTGGTGAAGTCATGGCCTTGTTTCATGCCGGTGCGCTGACGCCACTGCCTTTTCGTGCGTTTGGCGCCGATAGGGTGGTGGATGCTTTCCGTACCATGCAGCAATCACGTCACATCGGCAAGGTGGTGTTGACGCTGGTGGATAACAAACGAGAACGAATATCTGCTTCTCGTCCACTCATACGGCAATGGCCTCTTGCCGTGCAAGGGTCGGCAACATGGCTGGTCACGGGCGGGTTGGCTGGCTTTGGACTGGAAACGGCGCGTTGGTTGGTACGGCAAGGAGTGACGAGTCTGGCTTTGGTCGGGCGACGCGGTCTGGATACTCCCGGTGCGCGCGAAGCGGTGGCCGCGCTGCGGGCGGAGGGGACGCAAGTGACCGTGTTCGCCGTTGATGTGGCGCAAGCCGAAGCCATGCAGGCCATGATGGCGCGCATTCGCAGCAGTTTGCCGCCACTCAAGGGCGTGGTTCACGCTGCCATGGTGCTGGATGATGCATTATTGCCCAATCTTGATGCCAATCGAATGTTGCAAGTGTTGGCCCCAAAGGTATTGGGGGCATGGCATTTGCACCAACTGACGCGAGATTTGCCATTGGAACATTTTGTGCTGTATTCTTCGGTAACGACGTTTATCGGTAATCCCGGACAGGCCAATTATGTGGCAGCCAATGCCTGGTTGGAGGGCTTGGCGGCGCAGCGACAGGCGCAGGGGTTGCCAGCAACCTGTCTTGCCTGGGGTGCCATTGATGATGCAGGATACCTGACGCGTCATGCCAGCGTGAAAGATATATTAACTACCCGCATGGGCGTGACTGCGATGAAATCGGCGCAGGCATTGGAACAATTGGGACAAGCCCTGGCACTGACGGCACCCGTCAGTGCGATTGGACATCTGGATTGGACGGCACTATCCCGTGCATTGCCTTCGTTTGGCAGCACGCGTTTTACACGCTTGGCGCAAGCGCATCAGGCGGGGAATCAGGGCAAAGATATGGACATCCGTGCTGCGCTGGCAGGCAGGACAGCAGCAGAGGCATTGCTTGTCGTGCAGGGTTTTGTCCTGGATGAAGTGGCGCAGATTTTGTGTATGGCAGCCGACCGTATTGATCCGGCACGTTCTTTGCATGAGCTTGGCATGGATTCGCTGATGGCTGTTGAATTGGCGCTTGGGCTGGAAAAACGCTGCGGCGTGCGATTGCCCGCCATGTTGCTCAATGAAGGGCCGACCGTTGAACGGGTTAGTGTGCGTATCGTGGAGAAACTGCATGCCGGCAGCGATGCTCTGACGGAAAGCGGGATCGACAATACGGCGGAAGCAATGAATCACCTGGTGGAGCAGGTGGTGGCACAGCACGGCGAAGCCATGAGCGCAAGTGAATTGGCACAGACAGTGTTGTCGGTGCGTGAATTGCAATCAGGCAACAAGGGGTAACACATTTGAATAAACCGATTTTTGGATTGGCTGCGGACGCACGCGACCGTTTGGCGAAGCGCTTTTTGGAGCGCAAACCAGCGGCAGTGTCGGCTATGCCGGTGGTGCCATCGACCGGGGTGACTCAGGTATCGGAGGCATTTTGCCGCTTTGACCGCCACCCGGGATATGAAAAACTGTTGGTGCCGCGCGTTGCCGCACAGCGATTAGGTATTGCGAACCCGTTTTTCAAGGTGCATGAAGGGTCGGGTGGTGCAACGACCACCATCGACGGGCGATCTTATATCAATTTTTCCAATTATAACTATCTTGGTCTTTCCGGGCACCCGGCCGTCAACAAAGCGGCAAAAGACGCCATTGAGCGCTATGGGACATCCGTATCGGCCAGTCGCCTCGTGGCAGGAGAACGTCCGGTGCAGCGCGAACTGGAAGAGACCATTGCCGCTCAGTATGGGGCGGAAGATTGCGCGGTATTCGTCAGTGGTTATGCCACGAATGTCAGCACAATTGGCTACTTGTTCGGACCGAAGGATCTGGTCATTCACGATAGTCTGATTCATAACAGCGTCATTGAAGGCATTCGCTTGTCCGGCAGTGCCCGGCGTTCTTTTCCGCACAATGATGTCTTGGCGCTGGATACCCTTCTGCATGAAATCCGGGGACAGTTTGAGCGCGTGCTGGTCGTCATCGAAGGACTGTACAGCATGGATGGCGATATTCCGGATTTGCCGCGCTTCATTGAGATCAAAAATCGTCATAAGGCATTTTTGATGGTAGATGAAGCGCATTCATTTGGTGTGTTGGGAAAAACCGGAAAAGGTATCCGCGAGCATTTTGGCCTGGCAGGCAATAGGGTGGATATCTGGATGGGGACGCTGAGCAAGGCGCTGGCCGGTTGCGGCGGTTATATCGCGGGAGAGCAGGCGCTGATTGACAATCTCAAGTACGCCGCACCCGGTTTTGTGTACAGTGTGGGCATCGCGCCACCGATGGCCGCCGCCGCGTTGGAGGCTTTGCGCATCATTGCCGCAGAACCGGAGCGTGTGGCGCGGTTACAAGCACGCGCGCAGACATTTCTGGCGTATGCCCGACAGCGGGGGTTGGATACGGGCTACTCACAAGGCTATGCCGTGGTGCCAGCCTTGCTGGGCAGTTCTATCAAGGCCACCAAGCTGTCCAACGCGCTGTTTGAACGTGGTATCAATGTGCAACCCATTTTGTACCCGGCCGTCGAAGAAGGCCTGGCGAGGTTACGGTTTTTTATCAGTTGTCTGCACAGCGAAGCACAGATACACGCGACCGTGGATGCGTTGGCCGGATTGTTGTGACGCGCTGTCCACAATGAGATTTGGCTACTCGTATACTGTAATTTCCGTCGCTGGTTTATAACAAAATCTCGTTTATTTTTGCAATTTCCATTGTTAACGGCTAACGTTTAGCAACTTTGGTTGTTCACTACCTTGATTTCCATCGATGGAGGCTAGTGGTTAAAATGGCTGTCAGAATAATTTTTAAAAGCTACCTGAACGTGATTGAGATCAATGCATTCTGAATTGTAGAAGCGTTTGAATGTTTAAGTTGAATATACTTTATTTTGGCGGCGTATATTTCAGTGGGCGGTTAATTATTGCACCAGTGGATAAGGTAACCTGACCAGGAAAAAGGTTTCGAGCAAAGTGTGATTCGGTTAGGCGAATTCTGCCATTTGCTGCATCTTCAAGAGCTTTGGATCGGTTCAGCCGACGCTCAGGGATTGCAACACGAACTTCCTTATGCGGGAATTTATCTCTAACTGTCCGAATTGCCGGTGCTAGGTCTGTATCCGCAGTAAATATGATGGCTTTGTCG